>NZ_PTQZ01000038.1 GCF_002943415.1 Amnimonas aquatica
CTGACCTACCTGCTGGTGCGCATCAGCCAGAGCCTGGACCGCATGGCGCTGCTGCTGGCCTTCCTCGATGCCGACCGCGAGCAGCTGCCCGCGCTGCTGACGCGCTTCCTCAAGCTGATGAGCCGCTCCGAGGCGCGCAGCCACAGCACGCGGGCGCTGGTGTCACGCAATACCGAGCTGCTGGCGCGCAACATCACCGAGCACGCCAGCGTGACCGGCGACCACTATGTCACCACCACGCGCGCCGGCTTCTTCGGCATGTGGGTGTCGGCCAGCAAGGCCGGCGTCATCGTCGCCTTCATGGCGCTGATCAAGATCCTGTCGGCACGGCTGGCGCTGGCGCCGCTGGGCCAGGCCTTCATCTACAGCATGAACTACTCGTTCGGCTTCATGCTCATCCACCTGCTGCACGGCACCATCGCCACCAAGCAGCCGGCCATGACGGCATCGCACATCGCGGCCAGCATCGAGGATGCCGGCGACCGCCGGCCGGAGCGCCATCTCGGCAAGCTGGCCCAGCTCTGCATTGATGTCTTCCGCAGCCAGCTCATCGCCATCCTCGGCAACGTCTGCCTCGCGTTCCCGGTGGCATTGCTGATCGGCCTCGGCCTGCACGCGCTCGGCAGCCACCCGGCCGACGCCGACAAGGCCAACCACCTGCTGCACGACCTCAGCCCGATCCACAGCCTGGCCATTTTCCATGCCGCCATCGCCGGCGTGTTCCTGTTCCTGGCCGGCATCATCTCCGGCTACTACGACAACAAGGCGATCTACTCGCGCATTCCCGAGCGCGTGGCCGCGCACCGGCTGCTGCGCTGGCTGCCGGATGCGCGCCGCGAACGCCTGGCCGGCTACCTGCGCCGCAACCTCGGCGCGCTGGCCGGCAACTTCTACTTCGGCATCATGCTCGGCTCCATGGGCACCATCGGCTTCATCCTCGGCCTGCCGCTGGACATTCGCCACATCACCTTCGCGGCGGCCAACTTCGCCTACGCGCTGGTGGCGCTGGACTTCATGATCAGCTGGCAGACCTGGGTGATCACCGTGCTCGGCGTCGCCGCCATCGGCCTCACCAACCTCGGCGTCAGCTTCTCGCTGGCGCTGATGCTGGCACTGAAATCTCGCGGCGTGCGCTTCCGCCTCTGGTGGCCGCTGCTGCGCGAGATCCTGCGCCAGTTCCGCCAGCGCCCGCGCGACTTCTTCTGGCCGCCGCGCCAGGCGACGGAGGGCGCGGCCCACTAAGCCGCCGCACCGAAAACCGGAAAAAGGAAAGGGGCGCCGAAGCGCCTCTTTCCTTTCACACCTGCATCACAGGTTCACATCGGCACACACTTCCGCCATCAGTGGGCCTGGGCCTTGCTGGCGCCGATGCCGGTGTTCTGGCGGACGTACAGCTCGGTCCACTTCTCCTCGGCGCGACGGTCACGGCCGTAGAGCAGCGAGCCTAGGAACACGGCCAGGAAACCCAGCGGGATGGAGATCAGGCCCGGGTTCTTGAGCTTGATCAGCGGCTCCTCGAGGCCGACCAGCGAAGTGGTCTTGTCCGCGTTCTTCACCAGGTCATCCTGCGCCTTGGTCACGTCGGCATCGAGCTTGGCCAGCGCCTTGGTCGCCGTGGCCTGCGCGCGTTCGTCCAGGCTGCCGCCATCCAGCGAGGCCTGCAGCGCATCGCGCTTGGCCGGTGCCTCGGCGATCACCTTCTCGGCATCGGCCTTGACCTTGAGCGGATAGGTCATGTTCGGCGACACCAGCACCAGGATGATGGCCGACGCCGTGCCCACCACCATGCCGCCGATGATGCCGCCGGTGTTGCAGCGCTTCCAGTACAAGGTCAGCAGCACGCAGGGCAGGTTGGCGGACGCCGCCACGGCGAAGGCCAGCGCCACCAGGTGCGCCACGTTCTGGCCCTTGGCGGCGATGCCGATGACGATCGCCAGCGCACCCACGATCACTGTCGAGATGCGCGCGGCGCGGACCTGCTCCTGCGCGGTGGCATGCTCGCCACGGATGACGCCGACGTAGAGGTCGTGCGCCATGGCCGAGGCTGAGGCCAGCACCAAGCCGGCGACCACGGCCACGATGGTGGCGAAGGCGACGGCGGCGACGAAGGCCAGCATGAAGTTGCCCAGCATGGAGTCGGCGCCACCACCCAGGAACTGGGCCAGCAGCGGAGCCGCCATGTTGCCGCCCTTGTCGACCAGCGAGATGTCCGCCGCGCCGACGTGGATGGCCGCGCCCATGCCCAGGAAGATGGTCAGCACGTAGAAGCCGCCAATGATGGCCATGGCCCAGATCACCGACTTGCGGGCTTCCTGCGCGTTCGGCACGGTGAAGAAGCGCATCAGGATGTGCGGCAGGCCGGCGGTGCCGAAGACCAGCGCCATGCCCAGCGACAGCTGGTCGAGCGGATCCTTCAGGTACAGGCCCGGCTCCAGGAAGCGCTGGCCCAGCTCAGCGGCGGTCATGTTCGCGGACTGGTCACCGAGCAGCTTGGCGACCTGGGCCTGGACCTTGCCGTCACCGACCACGGCGGTGAGGAACTCCGGCAGGCTGAAGCCGTAGGGCGCCCACACCAGCATGACCAGCACGATGGACGCCAGCACCAGCAGCACCGCCTTGATGATCTGCACGTAGGTGGTGGCGACCATGCCGCCGAACAGCACATAGGCCAGCATGAGGACACCCACAGCGATCACCGACACCTCGTAGTCGATGCCGATCAGCGTCTTCACCAGCACGCCGCCGCCGACCATCTGCGCGGTCAGGTAGAAGGTCGACACCGTGATCACCGACAGCGCGCCGACGATGCGGGTCTTCTTCGGGTCGTTGCGGTAGGCGAGGATGTCGGCCAGCGTGTACTTGCCGATGTTGCGGCAGGGCTCGGCGATCACCAGCAGCACGGTGATGTAGGCCACCAGCCAGCCCACCGAGTACATGAATCCGTCATAGCCGTACAGCGAGATCAGGCCGGCGATACCGAGGAACGAAGCCGCCGACAGGTAGTCGCCGGCGATCGCCCAGCCGTTCTGCACGCCGGAGATGCCGCCACCGGCGGTGTAGAAGTCCGATGCCGAGTGCACGCGCTTGGACGCCAGATAGGTCACGAACATGGTCAGCGCGATGATGGCGCCGAACACGATGAAGGTCAGGAAACGGTATTCCGGCGCCACCGCGCCTTCGGCGGCGAGCGCCAGGGCGGGAACACCGAGGCCGAGCAGGCCGCCCATCCAGAGCATCTTCTTCATGTCAGCGGCCCTCCGCTTCGGCGACGATCTGCGCCGCCATGGCATCGAACTCGCGGTTGGCGATGCGCGAATAGATCACCGCCACGCTCCAGGCCACCACGAACTCGGACAGCGCGAACACCAGCCCCACGTTCAGCGGGCCCCAGACCTGGCGGCTGAACAGGTCACTGGCATAGGCAGCGCCCAGGGGTAGCAGAAAGTAATAGGCGACAGAAAACAGCATCAGTCCGGAGAGCACCCGCTTCTTTCTGCGTACGAGCGCCTGAAACTTCGGGCTGGCCGCTATGGCCTCCCAGTTTTTTTCTTTTGTCATGACAGGCTCCTTGGTTCTTATTTGTAGAGTCGCTGATGGCGCAACCGGCCTCACGGCCCTATTCCACAGTGCCGAGACTATTCCTCCATGGCGCCATGGCTACGCGACTTTCGGCTTACGGCAGGAGGCCCCGGCGGCACCGGGAGCCGGCGAGCCGCCCGCCACGCGGAACGCAGGCAACAAAAAGCCCGGCACAGGGCCGGGCTTCGAGACCAAAGTCTGATGGTGGTCAGCGGCGACCGCCACCACCACGGCGACCGCCACCACCGGAGCGCGGACGGCGCGGCGCCGGCTCGGCACCTGAGGCGCCATGCACCACCGTCACCTCGGGCACCGGGGCCAGCAGCTCCGCCGGCGGATGGATGCACTCCAGCTTGCGGCCGATGGCCGCCTCCAGCGAGGGGATCAGGTGGCCGTCATCCTCGCAGGCGAAGCTGATGCTGGTGCCGCTGGCGCCGGCGCGGCCGGTGCGGCCGATGCGGTGCACGTAGTCGTCCGGCTGCTCCGGCAAGGTGAAGTTGACGACATGGCTGACGCCGTCGACATGAATGCCGCGCCCGGCCACGTCAGTGGCCACCAGCACGCTGATCTTGCCGGCCTTGAAGTTGTCCAGCGTCTTCACCCGCTTTTCCTGCGGCACATCGCCGGACAGCAGCGCGCACGACAGGTTGTGCGCCTTCAGCACGTCGGTGAGGCGACGGGTCTGGTCACGGCGGTTGGCGAACACCATGACGCGTTCCAGCTTGTGCTGGGTGATCAGGTTGTAGAGCAGCGGAATCTTTTCTTCCGTGGTCACGATATAGACCTTCTGGTCCACCGTTTCCGTGGTCACGGTCTCCGGCTCGATCTCCACCGTGACCGGGCAGAAGGTCCACTGCGACGCCAGGTTGAGCACGTCACGGGTGAAGGTGGCGGAGAACAGCAGGGTCTGGCGGTGCGACTTCGGCGGCGTCAGGCGCACGATGCGCTTCACGTCCGGGATGAAGCCCATGTCGAGCATGCGGTCGGCCTCGTCGATCACCAGCAGTTCCACCTGGTCGAGGTAGAGCTCCTGCTTGTTGGCGAAATCGATCAGGCGACCGGGCGTGGCCACCACGATGTCCACCGGCGTGTCATTGAGCTGGCGGCGCTGCTTCTCGTAGTCCATGCCGCCGACCAAGGTGACGACCTTGAGGCCGGCGTACTTGCCCAGCCCCTCGGCATCCTTGGCGATCTGCAGCGCCAGCTCGCGCGTCGGCGCCAGCACCAGCGCGCGCGGCTCGCCGACGAAGCGCTCCTCCTGCGGCGGATTCTTCAGCAGGTCGGCGATCACGGTGACCAGGAACGCGGCGGTCTTGCCGGTGCCGGTCTGGGCACGGCCGATGGCATCATGGCCGGCCAGCGTGAAGCGCAGCACGCGGCCCTGGATCGGGGTGCAGTACTCGAAGCCGAGGTCATCGACCGCCTTCAGGATGGCATCAGGCACCGGCAGCTCGCTGAAGCGCACGCGCGGCACTTCCGGTGCCGGCGCGACTTCGGCCACCGGCTCGGCGGGCACGCTGTCGGCCGCCGTATCGGCAACCACGGCAGCTGCTGCTTCGGCATCAGCCGGCACCAGCTCCGGAGCAGACGGCTCGGCCGTAACAGACTCGGCGGCGGCAGGCGCGGTATCGGCCACGGGGGCCGGCTCGCCATCCGCGGCGGCTGGGCTGTCGGTCACGACCTCGGCGACAGCGTCGACAACACCGGCGGCAACGACATCGCCAGCAGCGGCGGAAGGAGCATCGACCGGCTGCAGTTCGAGGGAGGCTTGCCCGGGCAGGGCGGAGTTCTGGGTATCTTCGGTCATGTTGGACATTGTCTGTGCATCATCCCGGTTGAGTGCGGGCCGGACGCACCGGCCTGCGCGGCGCCGGCTCCGGCGCCATGGATGGCTGCGGCGGGCTCGCCGCGCAGCCTCGGATCAGCTGGCGCTCAGATCAGCTGGCGCTCAGATCAGCTGGACATCATCGGCCTGCAGGCCCTTGTCACCGCGCTTGAGGAAGAAGTCGACACGCTGGCCCTCGCGCAGGGTGCGATGGCCCTCGCCGCGGATGGCGCGGTAGTGCACGAACACGTCATCGCCGGAGTCACGGGTGATGAAGCCGAACCCCTTGTTGGCGTTGAACCACTTCACCGTGCCCAGCTCGCGCGGGCCTTTCACGCGCACGGTGCGCGCCGGCATGCTGAGCAGCAGCAGGAGCAGCGCCGGCAGACCGGTGAGCAGCACCGACGGCAGCTGCGAAAGCAGCGAAACGGGACCGGCAGCGATGCTGGCGATGGTCACCGCCGCGACGCCGGTGGTGGTGATGGTCAGCGACAGACGCACGGTACGGCAGCGCTTGAGATTGCGCGCGCACCAGAAGAACAGCGGGGACAGGCCGATGTCGACCATGCCGAGCAGACGCACGGCGAATTCGCTGGAAGTATCGAAGGAAGTGAAGGCCAGGGGGAAAAGCTTCAGCCAGAGTCCCGGCATGACCAGCATGAACAGGCCGTTCAGGGCGAAAACCAGCCCCAGCACGGAATAGAGCAGAGCAATACTCTGTTTGCTACGCATTTGAAAGGTCTCTAACAATCACCGACTCGGTTGGGCATCGGGCCAACACGCTACCAATACCTAAAGCCGAGAATGACAGGTTACGACCCGGCTCCCGATGCGGCAGACAGATGAAAACGCGGGAGGAAATACACCCGCAGATTGTGAAGGCGTGAAAACGGGCCCGGACGGGCCCGTTTTCACAGGTGCATCAGTCGAGAGCCAGGACGTCTTCGGCCTGGAAGCCTTTCTGACCCTTGACCACGCTGAATTCAACCTTCTGGCCATCACGCAGGGAGCGGTGGCCATCGCCGCGGATGGCGCGGAAGTGCACGAACACATCTTCGCCAGCCTGACGCTGGATGAAACCAAAGCCTTTGGCATCGTTGAACCACTTCACGGTGCCCTGTTCACGTTGCGACATAATCAACCTCAAGAAACGCAGTATCGGATGGCCGTGGTGCCGCCATCAATCGTTGGCGCAAATGGGTGAACATGGCGTTTACGAGGTGATGATGCCCACGGGCTGTCTGATTAGACACGGAAAGCCCCGACTAAGCAACAAGCAAGAAAGAAATCTTTTGTCAAGACGTTCGCCTGCGCCAGCCGTGACAGGACAGTGACGGCACCCGGCGACGCCACCGGTAACCGACTGATAAAGCAGCACTGCCCGCCAGCCCTGCCCGCCCGTCCCGGCATGCCGGGAGGGGTGCGGTCACGGACGCGCATGACGACACGGCACCGGAATGATGATGCCGGCGTGGCCAGCCGGTCACCGCGCCCTCCGTCGGACCGACGATGGTCGCCTTGCCGCTGCCCGCGGCAGCCGCCAGCATGCATCCAAAGCACGAGAGGATATTTCCTCAGACTGTCATTCCGGGTGATTGCCTGGCTGCCGGCCATTCTGTATCGTGCCTTTCAACATGCGGGCAATAACCGCCTTATTGCAGAAATTCGCTACAAATATAGCAATTCTTTAATGATCGCCGGGCAGCATCAGCGCCACGGAAGACAAAACGGACAGACGCACCCATGCCAGCCATTCTCGTGCTCCACGGCCCCAACCTGAACCTGCTCGGTCAGCGCGAGCCGGGCATCTACGGCGCCGACACGCTGGACAGCATCAACAAGCGCCTGTCGACCCAGGCCGAGCAGGCCGGCGTCAGTCTGGACGCGCTGCAGAGCAACCACGAAGGCGCCCTGGTCGACCGCATCCACCAGGCCGGCGCCGACGGCACCCGTTTCGTCATCATCAACCCGGCGGCCTACACGCACACCTCGGTGGCGCTGCGTGACGCGCTGCTGGCCGTGAACATCCCCTTCATCGAGGTGCACCTGTCCAACGTGCACGCCCGCGAGCCCTTCCGTCAGCATTCGTACCTGTCTGACAAGGCCGTTGGCGTGATCAGCGGACTCGGTGCGCTGGGCTACGAGCTGGCGCTCGCCTACGCCCTGCGCGACCTGCGCATCGCCCACTGAACAATCCTGACCGAACCCCTTTTGAGGAGCAGCAGCAACATGGATATCCGCAAGATCAAGAAGCTGATCGAGCTGGTCGAAGAATCCGGCATCGATGAACTCGAGATCACCGAAGGCGAGGAGTCCGTCCGCATCGCCCGCAACCGCGCACCCAGCGCGATGAGCTACAGCGTGCCGGCCCCGGTCGCCGCCCCCGTGGCCGCCCCGGCTGCCGCCACGCCGGCTCCGGCGCCGACCAAGGGCACCGCCCCGGCCGCCAGCGAGCCTTCCACCCAGGGCTTCGTGCAGCGCTCGCCCATGGTCGGCACCTTCTACCGCGCCCCGGCGCCGGGTGCCGCCAAGTTCGCCGAGGTCGGCGCCACGGTGAAGGCCGGTGACACCATCTGCATCATCGAAGCCATGAAGATGATGAACCAGATCCAGGCCGACAAGGGCGGCGTGATCGAGAGCATCCTCGTGGAAGACGGCCAGCCGGTGGAATACGACCAGCCCCTGTTCACCATCGTCTGACGCGGAGATCACCGACATGCTGGACAAGGTGGTCATCGCCAACCGAGGCGAGATTGCGCTGCGCATCCTCCGCGCCTGCAAGGAGCTCGGCATCAAGACCGTGGCGGTCTACTCCAAGGCCGACCGCGACCTGCTGCACGTGCGCCTGGCCGACCAGGCCGTGTGCATCGGGCCGGCGCCGAGCAAGGAGTCCTATCTCAACATTCCGGCGCTGATCTCGGCCGCCGAGGTCACCGACGCCCAGGCCATCCACCCGGGCTACGGCTTCCTGGCCGAGAACGCCGACTTCGCCGACGCCGTGGAGTGCTCCGGCTTCAAGTTCATCGGCCCGCGCGCCGAGTCCATCCGCCTCATGGGCAACAAGGTCTCGGCGATCGTCGCCATGAAGGCCGCCGGCGTGCCCACGGTGCCCGGATCCGACGGTCCGGTGAACGCCGAGAACGCGGTCGAGGTGGCCAAGCGCATCGGCCTGCCGGTGATCATCAAGGCGGCGGCCGGCGGCGGTGGCCGCGGCATGCGCGTGGTGTTCGAGGAAAGCGAGGTGCTGAACTCGCTGCTGGTGACCAAGTCCGAGGCCGGCGCGGCCTTCGGCGACGACACCGTGTACATGGAGAAGTTCCTGCAGCACCCGCGTCACGTCGAGATCCAGGTCATCGGCGACGGCGAAGGCAAGGCCATCCACCTGTTCGACCGCGACTGCTCGCTGCAGCGCCGCCACCAGAAGGTGGTCGAGGAAGCCCCGGCACCGGGCATTCCGCAGAAGCTGCGCGAAGAGGTCTACACCGCCTGCGTGCGCGCCTGCGAGCAGATGAAGTACCGCGGCGCCGGCACCTTCGAGTTCCTCTACGAGGACGAGCGCTTCTACTTCATCGAAATGAACACGCGCGTGCAGGTCGAGCACCCGGTGACGGAAATGGTCACCGGCATCGACATCATCAAGGAGCAGCTGCGTGTCGCCGCCGGCCTCGGCCTGTCGGTGACCCAGGACCAGGTGAAGCTGCAGGGCCATGCCGTGGAAAGCCGCATCAACGCGGAAGATCCGCGCACCTTCATGCCCTGCCCGGGCAAAGTGAACTACTACCACGCCCCGGGCGGCCCCGGCATCCGCATGGACTCGCACCTGTACTCCGGCTACAGCGTGCCGCCCAACTACGACTCGCTGATCGGCAAGCTGATCGCCTACGGCCCGACCCGCGAGATCGCGCTCAAGCGCCTGCACAACGCCCTCGACGAGATCGTGGTGGACGGCATCAGGACCAACATCGCGCTGCATCGCGATGTCATCCTGCGTGACGAGGCCTTCCTCGAGGGTGGTGTCGACATCCACCACCTGGAGAAGCAGCTGAGCCAGGGCTGACCGGCAGCAAGCGACACCCGAGCCGCCGCCACCCGGGAGGGTCGCGGCGGCTTTTTCATGGCGGCAACTGCACGCCAGAGAACACCGCATCAGCAACATCTCTCGCCCAGCAACAGGGCTGGTGTTTGAGAAAAATCATAAGCATATGAAATAAAATAATTTTTCCTGTTGGTACGGGCTTTGCTCTTATCGGGGTGTCCCGCAGGCAACAGCTGCACTCCAGACAGGAAAACCACATGACCGCCCCCCAGCCCACCCTGAAAGTCGTCGCCATTTCCGGCAGCACCTCCAGCCCCTCGCGCAC
>NZ_PTQZ01000380.1 GCF_002943415.1 Amnimonas aquatica
CAGGAAAATGTACCGATAGCGCATCAAAAAAGCGGGTCAGAACCGGATCACCACCGTTCCAGTGGCGGGGAACGGCCTTAACATCAAAATCAACCTTTCGAGTCTGGATCGGCGTCAAATTCATAAGTCTCTCCATGATGGATTCGGGCCTTGAAAAAGCCTCTTACCAGTCTGATCATTGGACTGTAATTGGTTGACCAACCAAATGTCAATCGGTAATCCCCCCATTTTCCACGGGGTCCAGAAGTAGAGTTACGCGGCCATGGCCAGCCGCTGTTTCGGGGTGATACCGCCCAAGGCCATGTTCGGGCGTTCGTGATTGTAGGTCCACATCCACTGCGTCGCGAAGTCCTGCACCTCGGCCAGCTTGTCGAACTCGTATTGCGTCAGCCAGTCGTAGCGCACCGTACGGTTGAAGCGCTCGACATACGCGTTCTGCTGTGTAGTGGTCAACTAATCCCGGACACGGCTTTAAGTTTTTCTTCCGCAACAGCCGGTGCCAGCCCGTCATTGAACTGATGCGGCCGTATCCAGTTGTACCGGTGCATCGTGGTCTGGAAAATCCCTTTCCGTGAGAAGACAACGATCGCCTCGTCCATTCTTGTCTTTCCGTTATGACGATACGCCCGCAAACTTGGTGGTGCCATCCAGCTTGCGGTGAATCAGCGACACCAGCGTCAGGATGTCCAGTGCGTCCTGCTCGGACATAGGCCAATTCATTTTGGGTGCGTGGGCCAGCGGATTGCGCACAGCGCCGAACAGGCCGATCAGCAGGTTAGCAAAGCCTTTCTGCTCGCTTTTTTCAGACTCAGTGGCAAGCGGCCCCAAGGCGAGAACAGGCTGCTGGCCTGCGAATGCCTTGTTCACCAATTCCGCGCCATCACCGTTCAGACCCGACAATAAGCGAATCCGCTCGGCAACACCCTTCGTGGCCTCGAAAACGGCGTGGAAGTAGTTTTCATCCAGCAACTCAGCACGGCAATAGCTCAGTACCTCCGCATGCACTGCGCGACTTTCCAGCACAGCTTTGAGGCGACCGACACGAGCGCGAG
>NZ_PTQZ01000381.1 GCF_002943415.1 Amnimonas aquatica
GAACAGGGGGGGCTGGCGGTTGCCGGCTTTGTCGGCGCTGGCAGTATCTGTGGCCGCCGCGGCCGGCGGACTGCCGGTGGCGGTTGTCACGGGCTTGCCCGCGCGCTCAGTCGATGCGCTCATAGATCAGATCCCATACTCCGTGGCCCTGGTTCTGGCCGCGCTTCTCGAATTTGGTCAGCGGGCGCCAGTCCGGGCGCGGGTGGTATTCGCCCTTGCGCCAGGCGTTGCCGAAGCCGGGCGCCGACTCCATGTGCTCCAGCATCCATTCTGCGTAGGGAGCCCAGTCGGTCGCCATGTGAAAGCGACCGCCGATGCGGAGTTTCTGACGAACCAGCGCGATCAGGTCCGGGCGCACGAAGCGGCGCTTGTGGTGGCGGGCCTTCTGCCAGGGGTCGGGGAAGAACAGCTGCAGCGTGTCCACGCTGGCGTCGGCCACGGCTTTCTCCAGCACCTCGACGGCATCTTCGCTGTAGCAGCGCAGGTTGGGCAGGTCGCGGCTGCCGGCATCGAAGCAGAACTGGGCCACGCCCGGCTTGTGGNCCATGCCGAAACCGATCTCCACGGTCAGTGGCGCCTGGCGGCCGAACACCGTCGCCGGGTCCAGCGGGCCCTGCGCCAGGGTCAGCACATAGCGCGGCGCGAACTCGTCCAGCCCGCGCTGCTGCGAGGTGTTGAGCGGCGACGAACGCGGCATGAAGGTGCGGATGCGCTCGCTGAAGGGGCGCTGTTCCGTGTCGGGAGAGGTGGGGGTGTCGCTCATGGATGGCTCGCGGTCTGGCTGGCGGCGCCGGTCTTCCGGGGGCGCGCGTATCGTGCCGCGATTGTACGCGCAGTGGCGTGAGCGCGGCCAATATCCGGGCGGCGTGCGTGCCTTCAGACGGCTTCCGTTATGGTTGCCTCCGTGTTTTCTTCCTCGGGTGTACTGAGTGGTGTCTGCAGGCCCACGGTCGCGATACGCTCGCCGACCATGTCCAGCACTTCCAGTCGGGTTCCGGCACTGATGACCTGATCCCCTTCGACTGGG
>NZ_PTQZ01000382.1 GCF_002943415.1 Amnimonas aquatica
AGAGCGCCGCCGCGCGGCGCCAGCTCGCCAGCTTCTGGGGTGCCGCCGATATCGGCGGAGGCCTGGCCGGCCCGGTGGCGCTGCCATCCGCCGCCGGCCCGGAAGCGCCGGCCGAGGCACATGCCGACGACAGTCCGGCGCTGCGTCAGGCGCAGGCCCGCGTCCGCGAGGGCGAGGCCGCCGTGCGCGCCGCCGAGGCCGGACGCCGGCCGGACATCACGGTGTCCGCCGGCATGAAGCGCGAGGCCGACACGCGCGATGAGAGCCTGCTGTTCGGGGTCTCGGTGCCGCTGCCGCTGTTCGACCGCCAGCAGGGCGCGCTGCGTGCCGCGCGTGCCGAGCTGGTCGCCGCGCAGGCCGGCCTGGCGCTGGCCCGGCAGCAGTTCGGCCAGGCGCAGGATGCGCTGCTGCTCCAGCGCGACACCGCCTGGCGCGAAGCCGCGCAGCTGCGCGACGAGGTGCTGCCGGTCGCCGGGCGCGTGCTCGCCGGCGTGCGCGAGGGCTATCGCGCCGGCAAGTTCTCGCTGCTGGAACTGCTCGATGCCCAGCGCAGCCTGATGTCCGACCGCGAGGCCTATCTCGCCGCCCGCCAGTCCTTCCACCAGAGCGATGCCGCGCTTGACGAACTGCTCGGTCGCGCCGCTGTCGCCGGAGATGCTCCATGATCGCTTTCATTCGCAAACTGCTGCCCTGGCTGCTGGCCGTGCTCGCCGGCGCCGGGCTGACCTGGGCCCTGCTGGTCTCCGGCCTGCTGCCGGCGCCACAGGACGGACACGGCCACGCCGACACCGGCGGAGAGGCGCACAGCCATGCCGGAAAAACCGGCGACGACCATGCCTCCAGTGCCGGATCCGGCTCCGCGACGGCTGGTCATGACGATGACGAAGGCCTGATCCGGCTCGGCGAGGCGCAGCTCAAGGCCGGCGGCCTGGGCCTGGAGACGGCGGTGGCAGGCGCTTTCGCCGCCAGCCTGTCGCTGCCCGGCCAGCTGGTGCTCGATGGCGACCGCGAGGCCCGCGTGGCGG
>NZ_PTQZ01000383.1 GCF_002943415.1 Amnimonas aquatica
GGCAGCTTCGGTCTGCCCATCCACGCGCTGCGCAACACCCACCTGGAAATCGGCGGCAACACCATGACGCTGCGCACGCCCCAGGGCGTGGTCAGCAACTTCTTCCGCCACGAGCTCAATGCCGCACTGGTCTATTCCTTCGGCAACCGTGACGAACTGACCCCGTACGTCCTCGCCGGCGTGGGCGTGGCCCGCAACGACACCGTCAACGTCGACGACACCAGCTTCACCGCGCACATCGGCGCCGGCCTCACCCGCCTCATCACCGACACCGTGCGCGGCCGTATCGAGCTGAAGAGCGTCTATGACGACTTCGCCGGCACCGACCTGTTCGACGCCACGCTCAGCGCCGGCATCGAGGTGCCACTGGGCCGCACCCGCATCGTCGAGGTGCCGGTGGTCCAGCCCTTCACGCCAGCCGAGCCGGTCGTGGAAAAGGTGGAGGTCATCAAGGAGGTCATCGTGGCTCCGCCGGACAGCGACGGAGACGGCATCGCCGACACGCTCGACAAGTGCCCGGACACGCTGGCCGGTGTGCGCACCGACAACACCGGCTGCGCCATCGCCCAGACCACCACGCTGAGCAACATCGAGTTCGACACCAACAAGGCCACGCTGACCGCCGCCTCGCAGGAGGTCATCGACACCGCGGCCCGCTTCTTCGAGCAGCAGCCCAACCTGCGTGCCGTGATCGCCGGCCACACCGACGATGTCGGCAGGGATGCGCCCAACCAGAAGCTATCACAGGCCCGTGCCGAGACCGTGCTCAAGGCACTGGTCGCCAAGGGCCTGGATGCCAAGCGCTTCAAGGCCCTGGGCCTGGGCGAAAGCATGCCGCTGGTGGCCAACGATTCCGCAGAGAATCGTGCCAAGAATCGTCGTGTCGAGTTCCTGCTCAGCACCTCGGAAACAAACTGATCTCTCTGACGAAAGGATACGATCATGAACTTGCTCAAGAGCAGATATCTGCTGGCGGTCGGTCTGACCGCCATCGCACTGACCCTGTCGGCCTGTGATGACGCC
>NZ_PTQZ01000384.1 GCF_002943415.1 Amnimonas aquatica
GGTAGATCGTGCTCATGGCGTAGCCTCCCGTGTCATGCCGGCCTTCAGGCCTTGGCGCGGTAGATGTACTGGCCGAGCGTGTCGAAGCTGGCACGGCTGAGGCTGGTCCTGATCATGTCGCGGAACAGGGTGTCGGGCAGCAGGCGGCGGGCCGCCAGCAGCGCGAGCGCATCGATGCCGACGCTGTAGCGCAGGCGACGGCTGCTGTCGTTGGCGGCCTGCCAGATCACCTTGGCGGCATCCTGCGGACGCGAGCCGCGCGGCCCGATCTCGTCCATGACGCCGAGCTGCGCATCGCTGTAGTCGTTGTAGGCCCGCTCGCCGGTGGCATTGGCACGGTCCGAGGAACGTCCGAAGAAGTTGGTANACCCGCACCCCGAACGGCTCGAGCTCGTAGACCAGGCCCTCGGTGAAGCCTTCCACCGCATGCTTGCTGGCGTTGTAGACGCTGTAGAGCGGCAGCGGGATGCGCCCCACCATGCTCGAAACATTGATCAGCAGACCGGCCCGGCGCTGGCGGAAGTGCGGCAGCACGGCGCGGCAGACCTCCATGAGGCCGAAAACATTGGTCTCGAACTGGCGCCGCACCTGCGCCTCGTCCAGGGTCTCGAACGCGCCCATGAGCGCGTAGCCGGCATTGTTGACCACCACATCGATGGCGCCGAAGCGCTCGAAGGTGATCTGGATGGCCTGCGCGATGCTGTCCTTGTCGTGCACATCCAGCGCCGGACAGATGACATTGGGCAGCTGCGCCAGCTCCGGCTGGTCGGCCGGATTGCGCATGGTGGCCGCGACATTCCAGCCGCGAGCCTGGAAATGCCGGGCGGTGGCCAGGCCGATCCCGGAGGAAGCACCGGTGATCAGTACCGTTTTCTGGGCTTGCTTACTCATTTGAAACACTCCTGCACGATGCGCCTGCATCTGACGTGAGGACCGGCGCGGCGGGCGCGCAGGGGCGAAACCGGCCGGTCACATTGCTGACTGCGCGACCATAATGTTAGTAATTACTAACATTCAACTA
>NZ_PTQZ01000385.1 GCF_002943415.1 Amnimonas aquatica
TGGCGACAACCGGAACAGCCACACCACCCAGCAGGCCGCCAGCGACGACTTCCTCGGCAGCGGAGGCAGTGTTGGCCACCAGGCCGGCGGATGCAAAGGCAAGAGCCAGAGCGATCTTCTTCATAACTTTACTCCATGTAACTTGTTGGGTTTCGAAAACTCACTGGCCGATGCTAGCCAATTCCTCATGACAAAACAACTACAATCTATCGTGTTGCTGGTGGCAACACGCCGCCAGCGCGCAATACATCACAAGCACTTTTTATGCCAGATCCACAGGCCCACGACCACGCCGCGCCCTGAAGAAACCTTGCAGCAACGCCGCCGATTCCGCCTCCAGCACCCCGCCCTGCCAGGCAAAGCGGTGGTTGAAGTAGCCGGCCTCGGGCGCCATGAGCCGGCGGGCGCTGTGCAGCGACCCGGCCTTGGGCTCGTGCGCACCATAAACGACACGAGCCACCCTGGCGTGCACAAGGGCGCCCACGCACATGGTGCAGGGCTCCAGCGTGACGTACAGGGTGCTGCCATCCAGACGATAATTGCCGAGTGTGGCAGCGGCGTGACGCAACACCCCGATTTCCGCATGCGCGGTCGGGTCACGCCCTGAAATGGGGCAGTTGTGCGCCTGCGCCAGCACGGTTTTGCCATCCGCCGCGACCAGCACGGCACCCACCGGCACCTCCCCGGCGGCGGCGGCCTGCCCGGCCTCGGCCAGCGCCAGGCGCATGAAGTGCTCGTCAGCGGCATCCGCCTGCCCGGCCACGGGGTCCTGCGACACGTCGGTCATGGCCTGCCGGCTCCCGGCGCGCGGCCCGCCTCACCGCCCGCCGCATCCGGCGGCAGGCGCGGAATGCCGGCGCGAATGGCTGCGGAGAAGTCATCATCCGCTCCGGTGGCGCGGGCACGCGCCGTGATGTCGGCCATGGCCTCCAGCTCGGACAGCGGGTAACGCGTGTCCAGCCCGCCATGATCGTAGGCGTAGCCATGCAGATAGCCGGACAGCAGC
>NZ_PTQZ01000386.1 GCF_002943415.1 Amnimonas aquatica
CGTCGACAGCCTGTTCCCCTGGCTGCCGGACGGCCGCGGCGCGGCGCAGACGCCGCTCGACGGCAGCGATGCCGACAACCGCCTGCGCCAGTGGCTGTCCGGCCTGGAAGCCAGCCACGAATACGTGCTCTACGCCGCCGACAACGACCACGACCCGTGGTCGCTGCGCTGCCTGCGCCAGGCCGACCGCATCCTGATCCTGGCCGAGGCCGGCAGCGCGCCGGACGACGTGCCGGTGCTGGAGGCGCTGCAGGCCAGCGGCCTGAAGGCGCCGGTGGAACTGGTGCTGCTGCGCCCCGACGGCGACACCTCGCCGCACACGCTGGACTGGTGCCGCAGCACCGGCGCCCGCGCGCACTTCTTCGTGCACCCGTGGGCGCCGGCCGACATCGCCTCGCTGGCGCGGCAGATCTCCGGACGCGGCATCGGCCTGGTGCTGGGCGGCGGCGGCGCGCGCGGCTTCGCGCACATCGGCCTGATACGGGCGCTGGAGCAGCTGCAGATCCCGGTCGACGTGGTCGGCGGCACCAGCATGGGCGCGTTCATATCCGCCCTGCTCGCCTGCGGCTTCGACAGCGTGGAGATGGAGCACATCGCGCACGAGACCTTCGTGGCGCGCAACTACCTCAACGACTACACCATGCCCAAGGTGTCGCTGATCCGCGGCGAGCGCTTCCACGCCCGCCTGCAGGCCATCTTCGGCACCCGCCGCATCGAGGAGCTGCGGCGCACCTACTACTGCATCTCCACCAACCTCACCACCGGCCTGCCCATGGTGCACGACCGCGGCAACCTGGCGAGCTGGGTCGGCACCAGCATGAGCGTGCCCGGCGTGGCGCCGCCGATCGCCTTCGAGGGCGACCTGCTGTGCGATGGCGGCGTGGTCAACAACCTGCCCACCGATGTCATGCAGAACCTCGAGCGCGGCGTGATCATCGCCTGCAATGTCAGCAACGACGGCGACATCCGCGCGCCCGGCGCCGGCATCGGCGAGCCCGATCAGGC
>NZ_PTQZ01000039.1 GCF_002943415.1 Amnimonas aquatica
GACATCTCCTCCTCGACGGCATTTTCCTGCCACCGCTCACAGGTAGCGGATGAACAGGATCAGGGCTGCGAGCATAACAAGTATGGGGCCGTAGGCATACCAATCCATGGGCGTCACCTTGACATTGGCTGATGAGAGGGTCGCACCTTAAAAGCCGTGGCAAACGTACCTTATTGGGTATCCGTTCGTTTTTTGTACGCATCACGTAACCTCGCACCAGCACAGTGCGAAATCGATGCTGAAGCACGGTAAATTGCGCACTTATGCAACAATAGTCGCCAAATTCAACGAATTTCCCGGAAATTCCGAGCCACCACCCGGCGACAGGCGGCTACCGAAGACGGACCCGAAAAACGCCCGAAAGAAATGCCTGACATCGCAACGCGACGGCCCGCAGGGTGGCCGCCGGGGATGACCGGCCATAAAAAAGCCGCGCGGGTAGCGCGGCTTCTGCTTGCAGGATGCCCGTGCCGGGATCGCCGGCACGGGCACTTCCAACAACCGGTTTGATCAGTTCAGACGTTCGATCACCGTGGCGATGCCCTGGCCGAGGCCGATGCACATGGTGGCGAGGCCGATCTGCGTGTCCTTCTGCTCCATCACGTTCAGCAGCGTGGTGGTGATGCGCGCGCCGGAGCAGCCCAGCGGGTGACCGAGGGCGATGGCGCCGCCGTTGTGGTTCACCTTGGCTTCGGCCTGGTCCAGCAGGTTCAGGCCCTTGAGCACGGACAGGCCCTGGGCGGCGAAGGCCTCGTTGAGCTCGACGGTCTGGATGTCGTCGATCGACAGGCCGGCGCGCTTGAGCGCCTTCTGCGTCGCCGGCACCGGACCCCAGCCCATGATCGCGGCTTCGCAGCCGGCCACGGCCATGGAGCGGATCTTGGCGCGCGGCTTCAGGCCCAGGGCCTGGGCACGCTCGGCGCTCATGATCAGCATGGCGGAAGCGCCGTCGGACAGCGCCGACGAGGTGCCCGCGGTGACCGTGCCGCCCTTCGGGTTGAAGGCCGGCTTCAGCGAGGCCAGCTGCTCCAGCGAAGCGTCCTGGCGGATGACTTCGTCGATCTCGCAGAGCACCTTGAAGCCGTTGGCGTCATGGCCTTCGATACCGATGATCTCGTTCTTGAAGCGGCCGGCCAGCGTGGCGGCCCAGGCCTTCTGATGCGACGCCAGGCCGAACTGGTCCTGCATTTCACGGCTGATGCCGTTCATCATGCCCAGCATTTCGGCGGTCAGGCCCATCATGTTGGAGGCCTTGGCGTAGTGCTTGGAGGCTGCCGGGTTGAGGTCGATGCCGTGCATCATGCCGACGTGGCCCATGTGCTCGACGCCGCCGATGACGAAGACATCGCCCTGGCCGGTCATGATCTGGGCGGCGGCAGTGTGCAGCGCCTGCATGGAGGAACCGCAGAGGCGGTTCACGGTCTGGCCCGGCACCGTGCGCGGCAGCTCGGCGAGCATGGCGATGTTGCGCGCCACGTTCATGCCCTGCTCCAGGGTCTGGTTGACACAGCCCCAGATCACGTCTTCCACTTCTTCCGGATTGGCGTTCGGGTTGCGTGCGAACAGCGCCTTCACCAGTTCGGCCGAAATCGAGTCGGCACGGACATTGCGGAACATGCCGTTACGGCTGCGGCCCATGGCGCTGCGGACGCCATCGACAATCACCACATCACGCGGATTCAGAGTCGTCATTCTTTAATCTCCCGGCTCAACCGAAGAACTTCTTGTTGGCGGCTGCCATGTCACGCAGGAGCTGCGGGGCCTCGTAGGCCTTGCCCAGGTGCGCGTACTTGTCGCACAGGGCGACGTAGTTGCCGATGCCGACCTGGTCGACATAGCGGCAGGCGCCGCCGCGGAACGGCGGGAAGCCGATGCCCATGATCAGCGCCATGTCGGCCTCGGCCGGGCTGGCGACGATGTTCTCTTCCAGGCAGCGGGCGATCTCGTTGACCATCGGCAGCATGAGGCGGGCGATGATCTCGTCGGCCTCGAACTCCTTGCGCGGACCGACCACCGGAGCGATCAGTTCGTAGGTGGTCTGGTCGACGACCTTCTTCGGCTTGCCCTTCTTGTCCTGCTCGTAGACGTAGAAGCCCTTGCCGTTCTTCTGGCCGTAGCGGGTGTTCTCGAACATGATTTCGGTGGCGGACTTGTANGGTAGGCCGGGCCCATGGGCCAGCCGAACTTTTCCATGACCTTGTCGACGGCCTGGAAGTCGGCGCCGTCACGCACCAGCAGGTCGAAGCCGCCGAAGTACGGGAACAGCACGCGGTTGACCAGGAAGCCCGGGCAGTCGTTGACCACGATCGGGGTCTTGCCCATCTGCTGGGCCAGCTTCACGGTGGCGGCCACGGCTTCGTCCGAGGACTGCTCGCCGCGGATGACCTCGACCAGGGGCATCATGTGCACCGGGTTGAAGAAGTGCATGCCGACGAAGTTCTGCGGACGCTTCAGGGCCTTGGCCAGCGACGTGATGGAGATGGTCGAGGTGTTGGAGGCGAGGATGGCGTCTTCCGGCACCAGGCCTTCGACTTCGCTCAGCACCGCCTGCTTGACCTTCTGGTTCTCGACCACCGCCTCGATGACGATGTCGACCGTGCCGAAATCGCCGTAGTTCAGCGTCGGACGGATGCGCGACAGGGTCTCGCCCATCTTGGCCGGGGTCAGGCGACCCTTCTCGACCTGCTTGCCGAGCAGCTTGGAAGCCTCGCCCATGCCCAGGTCCAGGGCCTCGGTGCGGATGTCCTTCATGATGATCGGCGTGCCCTTGCTCGCCGACTGGAAGGCGATGCCGCCACCCATGATGCCGGCGCCGAGCACGGCGGCCTGCTTGATGGCCTTGGCCGACTTGGCTTCGTGCTTCTTGGCGGCCTTCTTGACGGCCTGGTCGGCCAGGAAGAGGCCGATCAGCGCGTTGGCCTGCGGCGTCACCGCGGCCTTGGCGAAATATTGCGATTCGACCTTCATGGCCTCGTCGCGCGGCAGGTTGGCGTGCGCCTGCATGGCCTGCAGGGCGAGCTTCGGCGCCGGGTAATTCGGGCCGGCCTTGCCTGCGACCACGGCCGAGGCCGTGTTGAACGCCATCATCTGCTCCATGTTGTTGAGCTTGACGGGGTTCAGCTTCTCGGCGCGCTTGGCCTGCCAGTCGAGCTTGCCGGCCAGAGTCTGCTTGATCAGGTCGAGGGCGGCATCACGCAGCTTCTCGGGAGCGACCACGGCATCCACGGCACCGGCCTTGAGGGCGGCGTCCGGACGCTGCTCGCCACCGGCGGCGATCCACTCCACGGCGTTGTCGATGCCGATCACGCGGCTCAGGCGCACGGTGCCGCCGAAGCCCGGGAACAGGCCCAGCTTGACTTCCGGCAGGCCGACCTTGGCGGCGGTGGACATGACACGGTAATCGGCGGACAGGCACATCTCGAAACCGCCACCGAGGGCGATGCCGTTGATGGCGACCACGGTCGGCACCGGGATGTCCTCGAAGCCGTTGAACACGGAGTTGGCCTTCAGCGTCCACTCGGCGACACCGGCTTCGCCGCCCGCGAACAGCGAGCCGAATTCGGTGATGTCGGCGCCGACGATGAACACGCCCTTGCCCGAGGTGACGATGACGCCCTTGATGCCGGCGTCGGCCTTGATCGCGGCGGTCGCCTCAGCGAGTTCATTGACCGTGACGGCATTGAACTTGTTGACGGACTCGCCGGCGAGATCGAATTTCAGTTCAGCGACGCCATCGCCCAGCGCCTGCACGCTGATGGCAGATCCCGAATAAATCATGCAGTGATCTCCAGAAGTTGGTGACTACACACGCCACGGACGCGGAAAAGCGCCACGTGTTACGGCGGGTGGGTCGAGTTTACGTATCCTGAAAGGATTTGGCAGGCCAAAACCCGGCAAATCCCTCCCTATTTGTGACCAAATGGTCAATGCTTGTTGACGCCGCGATGGCGACGGCGGACCGCCGTCGCGCGCGACTCGCCGGAGGCCGCCACCGCCACCGGCACCGGGACGACAGCCGCGGCCGGCTTGTCCTCGTCCTCGTCGTCGTCCTTCTCGGCGTCGTGCCAGACCGCGAAGCGCTCGGCCACGGCGGCGAACACCGAGCCCTCCGGATAGCTGCCCTCGGCATCCATGACCCCGGCCGGCCGGCCCAGCAGCAGCTCGATCGCCTCCTCCACCCGGCTCACCGCGTGGATGCGGAAGCGTCCGGCGCGGATCGCGGCCAGCACATCCTCGCGCAGCATGAGATGACGGATGTTCTGCACCGGGATGATGACGCCCTGATGTCCGGTCAGGCCCTTGAGCTGGCAGGCCGCGAAGAAGCCCTCGATCTTCTCGTTGACGCCGCCGATGGGCTGCACTTCGCCGAACTGGTTGACCGAGCCGGTGATGCCCAGCGACTGCGTCACCGGCAGCTTGCCGATCGCCGAGAGCAGGCCGCAGAGCTCGCCCAGCGAGGCGCTGTCGCCATCGACCCCCGAATACGACTGCTCGAAGGCGATGTTGGCGGCGAAGCGCAGCGGGTGCTCGGCACCGAAGCGCGCCTTCAGGTAGCTGGTGAGGATGAGCACGCCCTTGGAATGGATAGCGCCGCCGAGCTCGACATCGCGCTCGATGTCGGTGATCTCGCCGCTGCCGTAGTGCGCGGTCACCGAGATGCGCGACGGCAGGCCGAAGCTGGCATCGCCGTAGCTGACCACGGTCAGGCCGTTGACCTGGCCGATGACCTCGCCCTCGCAGCTGAACAGCTGGTTGCCCTTGCCGATGTCGTCCAGATACAGGCGGCGGATGCGGTCGTGACGGCGCTCGCGGCCCGACAGCGCCTGGCGGATGTGGTCGGCGGTGATGCACTCGGCCCCCGCCTGCCCGGCCCAGTAGCCAGACTCGCGCAGCAGGTCGGCAACACCGCGGGCGTGCAGCGACAGCAGTTCCTGGTCGTCGGCGGTGCGCGCGCTTTCCTCGATCAGCCGGGCGACACCGCTGCGGTCCAGCGGCGGCAGGCCCTCGCGGCGCGCGATGTCGGCGAGGAAATGGGCGTAGACCAGCTCGTTCTCCGGCGTGCGCGGCATGTCCGACTCGAAGTCGGCGCGCATCTTGAACACCGTCTCCAGCTCGGGATCGAACTCCTGCAGCAGGTAGAAGGTCTCGCGGTCGCCGAGCAGCACCAGCTTGAGCTGCAGCGGAATGGCATCCGGCTCCAGTGAAACGGTGCCGGTCAGCGTCAGCATCTGCTCCAGCGACGACAGCTTCAGCGACTTGGCGCGCAGGGCCCGCTTCAGGCTCTGCCAGGCGTAAGGATGCTCCAGCACCTGCTCGGCGTCGATCATCAGGAAGCCGCCGTTGGCACGGTGCAGCGCGCCGGGACGGATGAGCGTGAAGTCGGTGGCGACGGTGCCCATGTAGGTCACCTGCTCGACATGGCCGAGCAGGTTGTAGTGCGTCGGCAGGTCCTCGAGGATCACCGGCGCGCCCTGCTTCGGATCGCGACTGACCAGCGCGTTGACCTGGTAGCGCACCGGCGGCAGCTGCTCGCCGGCCTGCCCCACCGACACCGTGGCGTCCTGGTTCTCGCCGGCGTTGAGCACCAGCTCCAGGTGGTCGAGCAGGTCGGTCCTGTAGCTTTTCAGGTAGCTCACCAGGCGCGGATGCGCCGCGTGCTTCTCCAGCAGGCGGTCGAGCAGCGGGTCGATGACCGCGAGCGCCACCTCGTCGTTGAGGCTGTCGATCTGGTCGCGGTTGCGCTCCTCGATCTGGTCGAGCTTGCGCGCCACCTTGCGCAGGCGGCTGTCCATGTCGGCCATGGCCGCCTTGATGCGCTCCTGCGCCGGCGCCGCCAGCTTGTTGAACACCTCCAGCGCCATCACCTCGCCGTTCTCGGCCATGGGCGAGAAGCCGTACCCGCCCGGCGTGCGCAGCACCAGCTTGACACCCTGCTTCTCGCCGATCGCCGCCAGCTGCGCCAGCGCATCCTGCTGCACGCGGGTCAGCTCGCCCTTGAGGCTTTCGCGACGGTCCTGATAGCGGTCGCTCTCGAAGGCACTGACGATGCGGTCGGACAGCTTGCGCCAGAGCTTGTGCACATCCTGCTTGAAGGTCGCGCCCAGGCCGGCCGGCAGCTCGATGGCCTGCGGATAGCGCGGATCCTTGAAATTGTTGACGTAGATCCAGTCCGAAGGTGCCGGGCGCTGGCGCGCCACCGACTCCAGGTAGCGGCGGATCATGGTGCGCTTGCCGAGACCGTTGCTGCCGATGGCGAACAGGTTGTAGCCGTCGTGCGGCATGGCCACGGCCATTTCGGCCGATTCGCGGGCGCGGTCCTGGCCGAGGAAGTCGGTCATGGGCTTGAGGCGGCGGGTGTTGCGGAAGGGCAGATGCTTCAGCGGGGTGCTGCGGTAGAGCTGACTGATTGCGAGAGGCTTGGACAAGGGCTTAAGTCTCCGGCAAGGCGGTCCGACGGAACCCGGACCGGCATGGCGACGAGTGTAGCCGAGGCAGCCGCCGCCGGGCCATCCCGCCGGCCGGAAGATCGCCGGCGGCGGCCCGTCGCTGCCGGCCCCGCACATCCCCTCAGGCCGGCCGCCCGGGCCCGCGCGCGGCGGCTCAGCCCGCCGGCGGCGCAGGAATGGCGTAGGTACCGGTGGACTGGGCCACAGGCTCGTCCTGGCCGTCGGCGCGGATGAGCACGTCGATCACCGCCGAACTCCTGCCCAGACGCAGGAAGCGGGCCTCGGCCACCAGGTCGGCCTGGCGCGGCTTGCGCAGGAAATGGATGTTCAGGTTCTGCGTCACCGCCAGCGCCACCGGCCCCAGCTTCGCCAGGATCAGCACGTACATGGCGGTGTCGGCCAGGGTCATCATGGTCGGACCGGAAATGCTGCCGCCGGGCCGCAGGGTGTGCTCGCGGTAGGGGAAGCGCACGCGCACGCAGTCCGGCTCGACGGCGTCCACCGAGAAGCCGGCACCGCCATAGGCCGGCATGGCCGCGGTGATGAAGTCATGCACTTCTGTTGCTGTCATTTTCATGAATTGCACCATTTCGTAATGATCATGACGAGTCTGCCATATCGGCGGCCGCGGTAAAGACCCCGGGCCGGACCGGATGCGCACCGGCCGTCACAGCCCGCCGAGTAGCCACGCCCCCGCCCTCTCCTTACAATGGCGGCCCCGGCATTCCGCCCCGCTTCGCGCAGCCCGGCTCCGCGAACCGCCCCAGCCACCCCTTGCCGCCAATCAGGAACCCCCGACATGCGCGCCAGCCGCTACCTGCTCGCCACCCTCCGTGAAACCCCGGCCGACGCCGAAGTCATTTCGCACCAGCTCATGCTGCGCGCCGGCATGATCCGCAAGGTCGCCGCCGGCCTGTACAACTGGCTGCCGCTGGGCAATCGCGTGCTGCGCAAGGTCGAGCGCATCGTGCGCGAGGAGATGGACCGCGCCGGCGCGCTGGAAGTGTTCATGCCGGTGACGCAGCCGTCGGAGCTGTGGGAGGAGTCCGGCCGCTACGTGCAGTACGGCCCGGAGCTGCTGCGCTTCAAGGACCGCAACGACCGCCCGTTCGTGCTCGGCCCGACCCACGAGGAAGTGATCACCGACC
Organism: Amnimonas aquatica; assembly: GCF_002943415.1. GTDB lineage: Bacteria > Pseudomonadota > Gammaproteobacteria > Pseudomonadales > Moraxellaceae > Perlucidibaca > Perlucidibaca aquatica_A. The sequence goes on from NZ_PTQZ01000039.1 coordinate 7,595, forward strand.
TGGCGCGCAACGAACTGCAGAGCTACAAGCAGCTGCCGATCAACTTCTACCAGATCCAGACCAAGTTCCGCGACGAGATCCGTCCGCGCTTCGGCGTCATGCGCTCGCGCGAGTTCATCATGAAGGACGCCTATTCCTTCCACGTCGACCAGGCCTCGCTGCAGCAGACCTACGACGTCATGTACGACACCTACTGCCGCATCTTCAGCCGCCTCGGGCTGGATTTCCGTCCGGTGCAGGCCGACACCGGCTCGATCGGCGGCACCGGCTCGCACGAATTCCACGTGCTGGCCAGCTCGGGTGAAGATGACATCGCCTTCTCCGACAGCTCCGACTACGCCGCCAACGTGGAAATGGCCGAAGCGCTGGCGCCGGCGTCGGCACGCGCGGCCGCCAGCCAGGCCCTGGCACGCGTCGCCACCCCGACCCAGACCGCCTGCGCCGATGTCGCCGCCCTGCTCGGCCTGCCGCTGAGCCAGGTGGTGAAGTCGATCGCCGTGGTGGCGCCGGTGCCCGTCCCCGCCGACGACAAGGCCGGCGCGGCGGCGCAGCCGGGCCAGCGCTTCTTCCTGCTGCTGCTGCGCGGCGACCACGAGCTGAACGAGATCAAGGCCGCCAAGCTCGACGGCCTCAAGGACTTCCGCCTCGCCGGCGAGGCCGAGATCGTCGAGGCGCTGGGCTGCGTGCCCGGCTTCATCGGCCCCGTGTTCAAGCAAGGCACGGGCGCCAGTGTCACCGTGATCGCCGACCGCAGCGTGGCCGTCCTGGGCGACTTCGTGACCGGTGCCAACGAGGCCGGCTTCCACCTCACCGGCGTCAATTTCGGCCGCGACCTGCCGGAGCCGGCGCTGGTCGCCGACCTGCGCAATGTGGTCGAAGGCGACGCCTCGCCGGACGGCCGGGGCAAGCTGGTGATCAAGCGCGGCATCGAGGTCGGGCATATCTTCCAGCTCGGCCGGAAGTACTCGGAAGCGCTGAACTGCCGCGTGCTCGGCGAAGACGGCAAGCCGCTGACGGTGACCATGGGCTGCTACGGCATCGGTGTCACCCGCGTGGTGGCCTCCGCCATCGAGCAGAACCACGACGAGAAAGGCATCATCTGGCCGGATGCCATTGCGCCGTTCCAGATCGCGCTGGTACCGATGAACTGGGCCAAGTCGGTGCGCATCCAGGAGGAAAGCGTGAAGCTCTACGAGCAGCTGCTCGCCGCCGGCTACGACGTGTTCCTGGATGACCGCAACGAGCGCCCGGGCGTGAAATTCTCCGACATCGAGCTGGTCGGCATTCCGCACCGCATCGTCATCGGCGAGAAGGGCCTGGACGCCGGCACGCTGGAGTACAAGGGCCGCCGCGACGCCGAGTCGCAGGACATTCCGGCCGCCGGCCTGCTCGACTTCCTCGCCGCCCGCGTGCAGCGCTGAAGCGGCATCACCAGTCCCGTGCCGGCCGCCTGGCTGGCGGCGGGCACTCCGGACGGACCGCCGGCGCGGCAATGACGCCGGCGGCTCCGCCCGCAGGCCTCACTCCAGCCGGATCAGCCCCATGCGCCCCGCCTTCAGGCTCGCCTCGGCGCGCGAGTTGATGCCGAGCTTGCGGTAGATCTCCTTCACGTAGCCCCGCACCGTGTGCGCCGAAATGCGCAGGCTCTCGGCCGCCTCGCTGACGCTGAGGCCGCGCGCGATCAGCACCAGCACATCGCGCTCGCGCCCGGTCAGGCAGTCGGCATCGCCGCAGTCCGGCGCAGGCAGCGAGAAATGGCTGATGAGGCGGCGCGCCACCGACGGCGACAGCGCCGGCACGCCATCGCGCAGGGCCAGCAGCGCGGCCTCGAAGGCCTCCGCCGGCTGGTCCTTGAGCAGGTAGCCGCTGGCGCCCGCGCGCAGCGCCGAGAACAGGTGCTCGTCGTCGTCGTAGATGGTGGTGATGATGACCTGGGCGCTGCCGTGCCCGTGCAGGATCTCGCCGATCAGGCTGCTGCCACGGCCATCGGGCAGGCCGAGGTCGAGCAGCACCAGGTCCAGCGTCGGCAGGGCCTGCAGCAGCTGGCGCGCGCGCGCCAGCGAGGCGGCCTCGTGCACCACGACATCGCCGTAGGCGGTGCGCAGGCGCTGGATCATCCAGTC
>NZ_PTQZ01000004.1 GCF_002943415.1 Amnimonas aquatica
CGTCTGAATGACATGTGCGGGGCCGGGTGCGCGGGACTCGCACGACACCTCCGGCACGGTGCCTCCGGAATCAGGCGGGTGCCCGCCCCTGGGTCAGCAGGTAGGCACCGGCGATGACCCGGTAGATGGCCCAGAGCTTGATCGCCAGCAGCAGGAAGGGACCTACCGCGGTCTTGATCACCAGCATCAGCAACAGCAGCGCCAGCGCGGCATAGCCGATGGTCAGGAGCTGGTAGCGGCCATGCGCCGCGTAGAGCGGATCTTCGCGGCGCATCAGCAGGAAGGCGAGCACGCAGGCGGCCACGGCGAAGACGCCGAGGAACAGCCCCAGCATCATGCTGGCGTACGCGGTGTATGTCACCCCTCTGCTGGAGCGATGCATGGCCTCAGGCCTCGGGCCTCATGTGCGGGAACAGGATCACGTCGCGGATGCTGGGCGAATCGGTGAACAGCATGACCAGACGATCGATGCCGATGCCCTCGCCCGCGGTCGGCGGCAGGCCGTACTCCAGTGCGCGGATGTAGTCGGCATCGTAGTGCATGGCTTCGTCATCGCCGGCATCCTTCTCCCGGACCTGCTGCATGAAGCGCTCGGCCTGGTCTTCCGGATCGTTGAGCTCGGAGAAGCCGTTGGCGATCTCGCGGCCGCCGATGAAGAACTCGAAACGGTCGGTGATGAACTCGTTGTCGTCGTTGCGGCGCGCCAGCGGCGACACCTCGGCCGGATATTCGGTGATGAACGTGGGCTGGCGCAGCTGCGTCTCCACCGTTTCCTCGAAGATCAGCGTGTGCAGCTTGCCGATGCCCCAGATCGTCTTCACCTGCATCTTCAGCTTGGTGCGCACCACCTCGGCGGCCTGCTCGTAGTCCCAGAGCTGCTCGCGAGTCAGCTCCGGGTTGTACTTGAGGATGGCATCGACCATGGACAGGCGCTCGAACTTCGCGCCGAAATCGAAGACCTCGCCCTGGTACGGCACCTGCGTCGAGCCCAGGATGTCCTGCGCCAGCGTGCGCAGCATGTCTTCCGTGAGGTCCATCAGGTCGCGGTAGTCCGCGTAGGCCTGGTAGAACTCGATCATGGTGAACTCGGGGTTGTGCCGGGTCGACACGCCCTCGTTGCGGAAGTTGCGGTTGATCTCGAACACGCGTTCGAAGCCGCCCACGACCAGGCGCTTGAGGTAGAGCTCGGGCGCGATGCGCAGGAACAGCGGCATGTCCAGCGCGTTGTGGTGGGTCGCGAACGGACGCGCGGCGGCACCGCCGGGGATGACGTGCATCATCGGCGTTTCCACTTCCATGAAGTCGCGGCCGGCCATGAAGCGGCGAATGCCGTCGATGACCTGCGAGCGGATGCGGAAAGTGCGGCGGGTGTCCTCGCTGACGATCAGGTCTACGTAGCGCTGGCGGTACTTCATTTCCTGGTCGGCCATGCCGTGGAACTTGTCCGGCAGCGGCCGCAGCGACTTGGTGAGCAGGCGCAACGACTGCACGTTCAGCGACAGCTCGCCGGTCTTGGTGCGGAAGACATGGCCGGTGGCGCCGAAGATGTCGCCGAGGTCGGACTGCTTGAAGGCGGCATAGGCCTCTTCACCCACGGCATCACGCGAGATGTAGAGCTGGATGCGGCCGCGCATGTCCTGCACGGTGGCGAAGCTGGCCTTGCCCATGACGCGCTTGAGCAGCATGCGGCCGGCGATGGAGAAACTGTGCTTTTCAGCTTCCAGCGTCTCGGCATCGGTGTCGGCGAAGCGGGCCTGCAGATCGGCGGCGTAGGCGTCACGGCGAAAATCGTTGGGGAAAGCCTGGCCCTGGGCACGGATGCCGGCGAGCTTCTGCTTGCGCTCGGCGATCAGCTTGTTTTCATCCTGCGGCGCGGCATCCTGGCGGGCGGCGTCCTGCGACTTGGTATTTTCCGGCGTCGTGTTGTGTTCGGTCATGGTCGGCAGTCCGGCTTACAGGCCCATCTTCAGGGAGGCCTGGATGAATTCGTCGATGTCGCCGTCGAGCACGGCGTTCGGATTGGAGTTCTCGATGTTGCTGCGCAGGTCCTTCACGCGCGACTGGTCGAGCACGTAGGAGCGGATCTGGTGGCCCCAGCCGATATCGGACTTGGTGTCCTCCAGCGCCTGCTTGGCCGCGTTGCGCTTCATCATTTCGAGCTCGTAGAGCCGGGCGCGCAGCATCTTCCAGGCGCGGTCGCGGTTGGCGTGCTGCGAACGCTCGTTCTGGCAGGCCACGACCGTGTTGGTCGGAATGTGCGTCAGGCGCACCGCCGAGTCGGTCTTGTTGATGTGCTGGCCGCCGGCGCCGCTGGCGCGGTAGGTATCGGTGCGGACATCGGACGGGTTGATGTCGATCTCGATGTCGTCATCGATTTCCGGCGACACGAAGACGGCGGTGAACGAGGTGTGGCGGCGGTTGTCGGAGTCGAACGGCGACTTGCGCACCAGGCGGTGGATGCCGGTCTCGGTGCGCAGCCAGCCGAAGGCGTACTCGCCCTCGACGCGGATGGTCGCGGACTTGATGCCGGCGACTTCACCCTCGGAGACTTCCATGACCTCGGCCTTGAAGCCGTGCTGGTCGGCCCACTTCAGGTACATGCGCAGCAGCATGTTGGCCCAGTCCTGCGCCTCGGTGCCGCCGGCACCGGCCTGGATGTCGAGGAAGGCGCTGCTGCCGTCCATTTCGCCGGAGAACATGCGGCGGAACTCGAGGTCGGCGACCAGCTTCTCCAGGCCGTCGAGCTCGACGGAGACATCGGCCAGCGTGCCTTCGTCATCCTCCTCGACGGCGAGGTCGAGCAGGTCGCGGGCGTCGACCAGTCCGCTGGTCATCTTGTCGATGGTCACCACGATGCCTTCCAGCGTGGTGCGCTCCCTGCCGATATCCTGGGCCTTCTTGGGGTCGTTCCAGAGCGTGGGATCCTCGAGCTCGCGCAGGACTTCCTCCAGGCGCTCCTTCTTCAGATCGTAGTCAAAGATACCCCCTGAGCGACTCGGTGCGCTCGGTGAGGTCCTTGATGCGGTTCAGGTAGGGATTGATTTCCATCGTCGTGCCGGCCAGCCAGTAACAAAGCGCGGAATTGTAGCGCAAATGGGCATGGCCGTGGGGCATGCCCGGACAGGCATCACACCGCGATCATGTCCTCGATGCGCAGCTGCAGCGTCTCCATGCCGCGGAAGTGGTTCAGGTCCAGCCGGTAGGCCAGGCGCACGCGCCGGCAGGCCGGATTCGGCCAGCGCTCGCGATCGATGTTGAAGGCGATGCCGTCGAGCACGCGGTTGGAGTCCGGGTGGCAGAGGCTGAGCTTGAGGTGCTTGTCCTTGAGCAGGCGCTGCTCCAGCAGCAGGAACTCGCCCTCGAACAGCGGCTCGGGGAAGGCCTGGCCCCAGGGGCCGCCATCGCGCAGCTGACGTGCAGTGGCCTCGGTGAAGTCCGCGGGCTGCAGCTCGCCGTCGGTGAGCAGCTCGGCCTGGAACAGCTCGGGCGCCACCTGTTCGGCCAGCATGCGCGTGAAGGCCTCGCGGAAGGCTGGCAGGTTGGCGGCCGGCAGGCTCAGGCCGGCGGCCATGGCGTGGCCGCCGAAACGGGTGATGAGGCCGGGGTGGCGGGTGGCCACGGTATCCAGCACGTCACGCACATGCACACCGGGAATGGAACGCGCCGAGCCCTTCAGCTCCGCCGGCTCCTCGCCGTAGGCGGGTGCCTGCGCCGGCGCGAAGGCGATCACCGGACGGTGGAAACGTTCCTTGATGCGCCCGGCGAGAATGCCGATGACACCCTGGTGCCAGTGCCGGTCATACAGCACCAGCCCGGCCGGCACCTGGTCATCGCCCAGTCGCAGGGCCTGCAGGGCGGCCAGCGCCTCCTGCTGCATGCCGGACTCGATGTCGCGGCGCTCCTGGTTCAGCGCATCCAGCTCGCGCGCCATGCGCAGGGCCTGCTCCGGCGAGTCGGTGAGCAGGCAGAGAATGCCCTCGGACATGTCGTCGAGGCGGCCGGCCGCGTTCAGACGCGGCGCCACCACGAAGCCGAGATCGCTGGCCACCAGCCGGCCCGGATCGCGCTCGGCGACCCGGAACAGCGCGGTGATGCCGGGCCGGCAACGGCCGGCGCGGATACGCGCCAGACCCTGGCTGACCAGCAGGCGGTTGTTGGCGTCCAGCGGCACCACATCGGCCACCGTGCCCAGCGCCACCAGATCCAGATAATCGGCCATGTTGGGTTCGGGCAGACCGCGCCCGGCGAACCAGCCGCCGACGCGCAGCCGGGTGCGCAGCGCCGACAGCACGTAGAACACCACCCCGACACCGGCCAGGTGCTTGCTCGGGAAACCGCAGCCGGGCTGGTTGGGATTGACGATGGCATCCGCCGGCGGCAGCGAGTCGCCGGGCAGGTGATGATCGGTGACCAGCACGCGCACGCCGGCCGCCTGTGCCGCCTGCACGCCCTCGTGGCTGGCGATGCCGTTGTCCACCGTGATGATGAGGTCCGGTCGCTTCGAGGCCAGCGCCTCCGCCACGATGCCCGGTGTCAGGCCGTAGCCGTAGGTGAAGCGGTTGGGCACCAGGAAGTCGGCATGCGCGGCGCCCAGCGCGCGCAGTGCCAGCAGCGCAAGCACCGTGCTGGTGGCGCCGTCGGCATCGAAATCGCCGATCACCAGGATGCGCCACTGCTCGCGCAGCGCGCGCTCCAGCAGCGCCAGCGCCGGCTCCAGCCCGTGCAGGGCAGCGGCGGGCTGCAGGGCCGCCAGCGTGGACGCCAGCTCATCCGGCGAACGCACACCGCGCGTGGCGTACAGGCGGGCCAGCAGCGGCGGCACCGCCGGCCACGCCGGAGCGGCCACGGCATCCCGTCGCCGCCAGGCACGCGCCGTCATGCCGCCACCTCCGGCGCTGCAAATAGCAGAAACACGAAGGCCGCCCGCAGGCGGCCTCCGCTGACATCCGCCGGCAAGGCCGCGGCCTCAGACATTCATGGCCTGCAGGATGCTGTCACGGACCTGGCCGAGCTCGGCGTCGATGGTCTTGAGCACGGCGTTCTGGCACTGGCCGATGGCCGTGTCCGGATCCTTCAGGCCGTTGCCGGTCAGCGTGCAGACGATCTTGCTGCCTTCCGGGATCTTGCCGGACTTGATGTCGCGCAGCGCGCCGCCCAGCGAAGCCGCCGAGGCCGGCTCGCAGAACACGCCCTCGGTCTGCGCCAGCAGGCGCTGGGCATCGAGGATTTCCTGGTCGCTGAGTTCGTCGAACCAGCCGCCGGAAACCTTCTGCAGGTCCCAGGCCTTGTCCCAGGACTGCGGGTTGCCAATGCGGATGGCGGTGGCGACCGTCTCCGGGTTGGCGACCGGGCCGCCGCGCATGAACGGGGCGGAGCCGGCGGCCTGGTAGCCGACCATCTTCGGCAGGCTGTTGGAGAAGCCGCGCTCGTGGTATTCGGTGTAGCCCATCCAGTGCGCGGTGATGTTGCCGGCGTTGCCGACCGGCAGGCAGTGGAAGTCCGGCGCGAAGCCCAGCTCTTCGACAATCTCGAAGGCGGCGGTCTTCTGGCCCTGCAGGCGGTACGGGTTGATGGAGTTGACGATGGTCACCGGCGCGTGCGCGGCGACCTGTTTGACCAGCTCCATGCCTTCGTCGAAGTTGCCGCGGATCTGCAGCGTGATGGCACCGTACATCATGGCCTGGGCGAGCTTGCCCATGGCGATCTTGCCTTCGGGAATGAGCACGAAGGCCTTGATGCCGGCGCGCGCGGCATAGGCGGCGGCGGCGGCCGAGGTGTTGCCGGTGGAGGCGCAGATGATGGCCTTGGAGCCCTCTTCCACGGCCTTGGTCACGGCCATGGTCATGCCGCGGTCCTTGAACGAGCCGGTCGGGTTCAGGCCTTCGTACTTGACGTAGATGTCGACGTTCTTGCCGATCAGGCGCGGAATGTTCTGCAGCTTGATCAGCGGCGTGTTGCCCTCGCCCAGCGAGATCAGGCGGGTGTCGTCGGACACCGGCAGATGGTCGCGGTACTTGTTGATCAGGCCGGTGTAGCGGTTGCCGAAGGTCATGCCAGGGTCTCCATGCGAATACGGGTGACAGGCCCGGCGATGTCGCCCAAGGCCCCCAGCTCGGCGATGGCGCTGTTCATGTCGCGCTCCTGCACCGGCTTGGTGAGAATGATGACGGGCACCGAGCCGCCGTCGTCCAGCGACGGCTTCTGCACGATGGCCTCGATGCTGATGCCGCGGCTGCTGAGGATGCGCGTGACCTCGGCCAGCACGCCCGGCTTGTCCTCGGCCTGCAGGCGCAGGTAGTAGGCGGTGACCACGGCGTCGATCGGCAGGATCGGCGTGTCGGCGATGGCGTGCGGCATGAACGCCAGGTGCGGCACGTTCGGCGCCGATTCGGCGGTGAGCGAGCGCACCACATCGACGATGTCGGCGACCACGGCCGATGCCGTCGGGCCGGCGCCGGCGCCGGCGCCGTAGTACAGGGTCGCGCCGACCGGATCGGACTGCACCAGCACCGCGTTCTTCACGCCGTTGACGTTGGCGATCAGGCGGTCGGCCGGAATCAGCGTCGGATGCACGCGCAGCTCGATGCCCTCGGCGGTGCGGCGGGCCACGCCGAGATGCTTGATGCGGAAGCCCAGCTCCTCGGCGTAGGACACGTCTTCGCGCGTCAGCCTGGTGATGCCCTCGGTGTAGGCCCTGGCGAACTGCAGCGGAATGCCGAACGCCAGCGAAGCCAGGATGGTCAGCTTGTGGGCGGCGTCGATGCCTTCCACGTCGAAGGTGGGGTCGGCCTCGGCGTAGCCCAGCGCCTGCGCCTCGGCGAGCACGTCGCCGAACTCGCGGCCCTTTTCGCGCATTTCGGTGAGGATGAAATTGCCGGTGCCATTGATGATGCCGGCCAGCCATTCCACGCGGTTGGCCGCCAGGCCTTCGCGCAGCACCTTGATGATGGGCACGCCGCCGGCCACCGCGGCCTCGAACGCCACGTACACGCCCTGCTGCTCGGCGGCGGCGAAGATCTCGTTGCCGTGCTCGGCCAGCAGCGCCTTGTTGGCGGTGACCACGTGCTTGCCGCTGGCGATGGCCTGCAGCACGATGTCGCGTGCGGTGGTGGTGCCGCCGATGACCTCGACCACGATGTCCACCGCCGGATCACGCACCACCGCGAAAATGTCGGTGCTGACGGTGATGCCGTCCAGCTTCAGGTCCGGGCGCGCGCGGCGGACGCCGACATGCGACACCACGATGTCGCGACCGGTGCGGCGGGACAGCTCGGCGGCGTTTTCGCGCAGCAGGTTGAGGGCACCACCACCGACGGTCCCGAGACCGACGATACCGACATTCACGGGTTTATTGACAGGACTCACGGCACCACCTGATGACCAGCGGAAACACCCGGCATCGCATGACGACGACGGCCGGGCACGGGAAAATTCGGGCCTGCATTATAACGGCGCCATCCGCTTTGTCGAACGCCGGAAGTGACCTCGCCATGGCCCGGACGCACGCCTGACGGCCGGTCCGCCCCCCCCCCTGCTCGGCGGGCGGCACCGAGCGGGGGCGGCACCTCAGTTCAGGCCGAGCGCCTGCGCCAGCTTGGCGGCGGGCATGTAGCCCCCCAGCTGCTCGCCCTGCTCGTTGAACACGGCCGGCGTGCCGGTCACGCCCATGCGCTGGCCGAGCGCGAACTGCTCGGCGATCGGCGCCGTGCAGTTCTTGCGCGCCGCCGGGAAGGACTTGCCCTGCTTGGCCAGCGTCAGCGCCTGTTCGCGGTTGGCATTGCACCAGATCTGGCCCATGCGGCCACCGGTGCCGCCAGTGGCGCCGGCACGCGGCAGGTCGCGCGGATAGGCCAGGTAACGCACCTCGACACCCAGTCGGTTCAGCTCGGGCACTTCCTGATGCAGCTTGCGGCAGTAGCCGCAGTCGATGTCGGTGAACACGGTCAGCACCGCCTTGGCCTTGCCCCGCGCCGGAAACACGATCTCGTCCTGGCGCTTGATGGTCTTCATGACCGCGACACGCTTGCTGGCGCTGGCCTTCTCGGTCAGGTTGGTCACCTGCTTGCCGTCGAGCTGCAGCAGCTCGCCCTGGATCACGAAACGGCCATCGGCGCTGGCATAGACCATGCCGGTGGGCAGCTCGACCTCGTACACGCCCGGCATGGGCGTTTCGCGCACCGCCTGGACCTTGGCCTGCGGCACCGCCTGCTGCAGGCTGGCACGGATCCTGGCTTCCTCCGCCGGTCCGGCGTGAACGGGAGCGGCCATGGTGCCGGCGGCCAGCGCCAGCAGCAGGCCGGAGCGACGGATCATGCGCAGTGAAATCATGTGTGATGCCCTCGTGCCGGCGCATGCAGGGCGCGCCGGTCATGTTGTGTGGCGGCTAGGATACGGGATTGCCGCGCAAGCGTCAGCCCGCGCCGGCCGGCCAGCCACAGGCAGGTGGCGGTCATCCGCGCGGGTGGTGCTCCGCATGCAGCGACTGCAGCCGCTGCCGGGCCACATGGGTGTAGATCTGCGTCGTCGACAGGTCACTATGGCCCAGCAGGAGCTGGATAACGCGCAGGTCGGCGCCATGGTTGAGCAGGTGGGTGGCGAAGGCGTGACGCAGGGTGTGCGGCGACACCGGCGCGCTGATGCCGGCCTGCAGGGCATGCCGCTTGATCAGGTGCCAGAAGTTTTCACGCGTCATGGCCTCGCCGCGCCGGCTGAGGAACAGCGCGGTCTCGCCACGGCCGGCCAGCAGCTGCGGGCGCGCTTCGGCCAGGTAACGGGTGAGCCAGTCCGCCGCTGTCTCGCCCAGCGGCACCAGGCGCTCCTTGCGGCCCTTGCCGGTCACGCGCAGATAGCCGCCGCGCAGGTTCAGCGCCGCCAGCGGCAGCCCCACCAGCTCCGACACTCGCAGCCCGCAGGCGTACAGCAGCTCCAGCATGGCCTTGTCACGCAGGCCCAGCGGCAGGGCGACATCCGGCACTGCCAGCAGGGCCTCGACGTCGGCTTCGGACAGGTCCTTGGGCAGCGGCCGTCCAATGCGCGGCGCATCCAGCCCCACGGTCGGATCCTGCAGCGCCTGGCCGCGCGCCAGCAGGCCGCGCCAGCAGTGCCGCAGCGCCGACTGCAGGCGCGCCACCGAGCGCGGGCTCTTGGCCATGACCGCCGGGCTGGCGAGGTAGGCTGCCAGGTCCTCCGGCAGCAGCTCGGTCAGCGCGCGCGGCGCGGCCCACTGCGCCAGCGCGGCGGCATCGCTGACATAGGCGCTGCGCGTGTGCGGGCTCAGGCCCTCGGCGGAGAGCTGGTGCCGGAACGCCGTGAGCACGACATCGGAGGCCGGCGGGACGAGCGGTTGCGAAGCATCGGACATGCGAGACGGCCGGTCGTGGCGATGGCCGCAGTGTAGCGCTGGCGACGGATGCTGTCGTGCCCGCCGGACGGCCCTCCCGAAGGCATAAAAAAAGCCCGCCATGACGGCGGGCCTTTTCTGCGGCGGAGCGCGACGAACCGGTATCAGTTCGCGCGCGGGGCCAGCTTCTCCTTGATGCGCGCGGACTTGCCCGAACGCTCGCGGAGGTAGTACAGCTTGGCGCGGCGGACATCACCACGACGCTTCACGGTGATGCTGGCGACCACCGGCGAATGGGTCTGGAACACACGCTCCACGCCCACACCGCTGGAAATCTTGCGCACCGTGAAAGCCGAGTTCAGACCGGCGTTCTTGATAGCGATGACCACGCCTTCATAGGCCTGGAGACGCTCGCGATCGCCTTCCTTCACCTTCACCTGGACGACGACGGTGTCGCCCGGGGCGAAGGACGGAATGTCCTGCTTCAGCTGCGCGTTTTCGACTGCCTGCACCAGGGGATGCTTGCTGCTCATGTTGTCTCTCCACTTCCGGTCACAGAGGCTCAGGCGCGTATGACCCATCAGACTCGGCGCCTGTCTGACCCGGGCTTGTGCACATGGCAGATCCTCGGGCGGCGCCTTCTATGGATCGCAGAGGCTAAGGCGCGTGCGATCCCCTCGAACCCCGCCGGATCAGGCCTTGTCGGCCCGGTCCAGCAGGGTGCGTTCCTCTTTGCTCAGCTCGCGGCCGGCCAGCAGATCCGGGCGGCGCGCGCGCGTGCGCAACAAACTCTGCTGCAGGCGCCAGCGACGTATCGCGGCATGGTCGCCACTCAGCAGCACGGCCGGCACCGGATCACCCTCGTACACCTCGGGTCGGGTGTAGTGCGGGCAGTCCAGCAGACCGTCCGTGAACGAATCCTCGTCGGCGGATGCCACGGTGTTCAGCACACCCGGCAGCAGTCGCGCCATCGCGTCGATCAGCACCATGGCCGGCAGCTCGCCGCCGGACAGCACGTAGTCGCCGATCGACCACTCGGCATCGACCTCGCGCTGTATCAGGCGCTCGTCGATGCCCTCGTAGCGGCCGCAGAGCAGGATCACGCCCTGCTCGCCGTGGCTCGCCACCAGTTCCCGCACGCCGGGCTGGTCCAGCCTGCGCCCCTGGGGCGACAGGTAGATGACCGGCGCCTCGACGCCCTTCGCCGCCGCCGCCGCGCGGGCCGCCGCGATGGCGCGCCGCAGCGGCTCGATCAGCATCACCATGCCGGGGCCGCCACCATAGGGACGATCATCGACCCTGCGGTAGTTGTCCTCGGTGAAATCCCGGGGATTCCAGCTCTCCAGCACCAGCCTGCCGGTCGCCACCGCGCGGGCGGTCACGCCCGACTCGCTGATGGCCCGGAACATGTCCGGAAACAGGGTGACCAGGCCTACCCACATGGCACCGCCCTCTTTCGGCGCCGCGCATGCGGACGCCCGATCCTCCGGCACATGGCGCCGCGCCGGCAGCAATCCGTCAGTAGTCGGGCTGCCAGTCCACCGTGATGCGCCGGTTCACGCGATCCACGAAGCGCACGACCCGGCCGGGCAGCCACGGCAGCAGGCGCTCCTCGCCATCGACACTGCCCTCGCAGGCACGAACCACGATGACGTCGTTGGCGCCGGTTTCCATCAGCGCGTGCACCTGGCCGAGCAGGACACCCTGCTCGGTGATCACACGCATGTCGATCAGCTCGGACCAGTAGTACTCGTCTTCATCCAGCGCGGGCAGCGATGCCTTCGGCACCCAGATGCCGGCGCCGAGCAGGCGGTCGGCGGCATTGCGGTCGTCACAACCGGCAATGCAGGCCACCAGTCCCTTGCCCTGGGCACGATGGCCGGCCAGTTCGACCGCCTCCAGCGTGCCGGCACGATCCAGATACCAGGGACCGTACTCGAATATGTTGGCAATGGGCTCGGTGCGGGACATCACCCACACCCAGCCCTTGATGCCATAGGCGGTATGCACATGACCGACCTGGATCAGCGTCTCGCGCTCAGGCACGGTCCGTGCCGACACCGCCTCGGTCATGATCAGGCGCTCTTCTGAGCTTCCTTGACCAGCTGGGCGACGCGGTCGGAGGTCTGGGCGCCGTTGCTGACCCAGTAGGTCAGACGCTCCAGGTTCAGACGCAGACGCTCTTCCTGACCACGGGCGACCGGGTTGAAGAAGCCGACGCGCTCGATGAAGCGGCCGTCGCGGGCGCTGCGGCTGTCGGTCACGACGATGGAGTAGAACGGACGCTTCTTGGCGCCGCCGCGGGCGAGACGAATGGTGACCATGATCAGGTTCCTGAATTTGTGTTTCCGTGGTCTGTCGGTCCGCGCGGGCGCCACGGAAATCGGCCCTGCGCGGAAGGTCGCGGATTGTACGGGAATTCAGCAGCGCTTGCCAGTGTGCCGCGGAGCCGCCGGACATGACCCCGGAGACCGCCGCGGAAAGCGCCAGGCGCCGGCAAATCTGCTAGGCTGCGCGCCTGTTCCCGGCCGGCCGGTATCACCGCCCATGCAGTATCAAGCTCCCCGCCAGTCCCTGGTTCACGGCCTCGCGCTGCTGACCCTGTCGGCAATGCTGTTCTCCGCCATGGGCGTGCTCATCCGCATGGCATCGCACACGGTGAACAACGAGACCGTCGTGTTCTTCCGCAACCTCACCGGCGCCCTCATGCTGCTGCCGCTGGTGGCGGTCCACGGCACCGGCCTGCTGAAGACCGCCGTGCCCATGCAGCACCTGTGGCGCGGCGTGGTCGGCCTGGCCGCCATGTACGGCTTCTTCTACGCCATCGCGCATATTCCGCTGTCCAGCGCCATGGTGTTCACCTACTCGTCGCCGGTGTTCATTCCGCTGATCGCCTGGCTGGTGCTCAAGGAGACGCTGACCTGGCGCATGGGCGTGGCCGCCCTGCTCGGCTTCATCGGCGTGCTCATGGTGTGCCGGCCCGATGTCGAGGGCATGGGCTGGATCGCGGTGATCGGCATCGTCTCCAGCCTGCTGGCCTCGCTGGCCTTCGTCACCGTGCGCTCGCTGTCGGCCACCGAGCCGACCATCCGCATCGTGCTCTACTTCAGCCTCATCTCCACCGTGGTCTCGGCCATTCCCATGACCTGGGCCTGGCGGCCGCTGGATCCGCACGAACTGGCGCTGGTGGTCGGCGCCGGCGTGCTGGCCACGCTCAGCCAGCTCGCCATGTCGCGCGCCTACAGCCTGGCGCCTGCCGGCAAGATCGGTCCGGCCGCCTACCTCGCCATCGTGTTCGCCGGCTTCTGGGCCTGGCTGCTCTGGAACGAGGTGCCGGACCACCTGGCCATCGCCGGCATCGTGGTCATATTTCTCGCCACCCTGCTGTGCCTGGAGCGGCCGCGCCGCCGGCGCGCCACCGAGCCCGACCCGCTGGAGGAAACGCCGGGGGTGTGATTTCCCCGCTCACTGCTGCGGGAAATAACGCTCGATGAACTCGCACTCGCACTCCGGCAGCCAGTCCGGGAAGGTGTAGTAATGCGCGCGGATCTCGGGCAGCACGGTCTCGCGGTAGTGCGCGTAGCGGAAGCCGCGGCCGAGCACGAAATGGAAATCCTGGCCTTCGAGGCTGACCGTGAAGCTGCTCGCCGATGCGAACCAGTCGGCGACCTCGGCGGCCTCGCGGGTGCGCTTGATCAGCACCAGCACATCGCGCCCGTCCACCGTGCGCAGGTCGGTCCAGGCGTCATCCTGGCGGGCGTAGCGGGAGCCGGTGCCGAGCACCATGACTGGCGTCCTGACCTGGTACGACAGCACCGAAGATGCCGTGTAGCCGCGCGTGGCCAGCGCCAGCGTGGCCGGGTCCGCGCCCTGCTCCGCCGCCGCTTCGCGGGCGAGCGCGAGGATGGCCGGCGCCTCGCGCATGGCCAGCAGGTTCCACTGCACCGCCGGCCGGCTCTGCCAGGCCTGGTAGGGCAGCAGCAGCACGACGAACAGCACCACCACGTGCACCACGCTGATCCAGCTCACCGTGCGCGTGATGCGCGCCAGGCGCTCCACGCCCAGCGGCCACAGCAGCACCAGCACCATGGGGTAGAACCACAGCACCCAGTGCAGGCCGATATCCTTGCGCAGGCTGAGCAGCAGGTAGCCGATGAAGCCGGTCAGCGCCAGCGTGCGCGCCAGCGACAGCACCGGCAGCATGGCCGCCTCCGGGCGCGGCTGGCGACCGGCATCGCGCAGGCCCAGCAGCACCGGCGGCAGCACCACGTAGAGCATCATGGCGACATAGGCCAGCAGGCTGGCGAGCTGGATGCCGCCGGCGTCATCGTTGCGGTTGACCAGGTTGAACAGCAGGTTGCTCCAGCAGTGCGTGAGGTTCCAGTGCAGGTTGACCAGGCCGAAGGGAATCGCCGCCAGCACCAGCACCAGCCCCTGCGCCCAGGCGCGGCGGTGCACGCCGAAGTAGAAGATCAGGTAGCCGATGCCGAGCAGCACGGCGAAGTACTTGGACAGGAAAGCCAGGCCCAGGCCGGCGCCGGCCAGCGCCGCCCACGCCAGGCTGTTCCGGCCCAGGGCGCGCGAAGCCGCCAGGAACGACAGCGCCGCGAACAGGATGCAGCCGGTGTCGGTGAGCGTGAAGACATTGATCAGGCTCAGCGGGCTGAGCGTGAACAGCACCGCCAGCCAGCGCGCGCGCTGCTCGCCGTGTCCGCGCAGGAAGGCGTACAGCGCCCAGGCGATGACCAGCTCGGTGACCAGCCCCGGCATGCGCAGCCAGACCCGGTGCTCGCTGACCAGCTGCTGCACCCACATCATCCAGCCGGCCATGGGCGGATGATCGTAGTAGCCGTAGTCGAGGTGACGGCCCCAGAGCACGAAATAGGCCTCGTCGCCGGTCATAGGCAGCAGCCAGGCCAGCGCCAGCTTGATGATCAGCACCGGCACCAGGATCACCGGCCAGGAGGCGGACAGCCAGCGCTGCATGCCGCCGGTCAGGATACGTGACATCAGGAGGTCTCCTCTCGAACAGGTTGCGGTACTCCGGGCTGCGTGGGCAGGCTGAGGACCGCGAACAGGCCCAGCACCACCGCGAACCACAGCGTCGCCAGGCGGATCACCACCGTGGCCGCGACCGCCTCTGGCAAGGCCATGCCCTGCAGCACCAGCAGGCCGGTCATGGTCGCCTCGGTGCCGCCGAGGCCGCCGGGCAGGAAGCTCAGCGCCCCCACCAGCATGGCGAAACCGTAGATGAACAGCGCCAGCGACAGGGGAATGTCAGGCATCAGCGAGCGCAGCACCAGCCAGGCGCCGAAACCCTCGGCCAGCCAGGCCACCAGGCTCAGGCCCTGGGCCTGCCAGAGCAGCCTGCCGCGCCAGAACGGACGACTGCTGGCCGCAACCTCGGCCAGCCACTGCAGTCCCTTGCGGGTGCCGCCCGCCAGGCGGCGCAGCAGCTGCTCGGGCCAGCGCGTGCGCAGCAGCAGCAGGCCTGCGAGCAAGGCGGCCACCAGCAGCAGGAAATACACCTCGCCCTGGTGCAGATGCGTCAGGCCGAGCGCCGTCAGCACCACGATCGCCACCAGGTCGGCCAGGCGCTCGCTGAAGAACATGGCGGCGGAGTGGTGGTACTGCACGCCATAGGGGCGCAGGAACAGGCTGCGGATGAGCTCGCCGGCCTTGCCCGGCGTGGTGGTGAGCGCAAAGCCGGCGAAGTAGATGCGCTGGTTGAGCAGGCGTGGCAGCGGGTGCCGGTCCTGGCGCAGGTACAGCGCCCAGCGCTCGCCGCGCAGCAGGTAATTGCCCAGCGACAGCAGCAGCGACACCGCGATCGGCCAGAAACCGATGCGCTGCACCGCGTGCAGGACATCCTGCCAGCCCGACCAGAGCGCGAACACCAGATAGCCGGCCGCGCTCAGCCCCACCGAGAGCCACAGCAGCTGCTGCTGGCGCCGGGTCAGCGTCATGCCACCAGCGCCACGGTCAGCACCAGCCAGAACAGACCGACAACCACGATGTGGCGATCGTGCAGCAGGTCATGCGACGGATCGCCGCCGCTGTCCTGCTGGTGCAGCAGGTAGAGGTAGCGGAAGCAGGCGTAGATCACCAGCGGCACGGTGAAGATCAGATTGTCAGTGTCGTGGATGCGGCGCACGTCCGGGTCCATGGCGTACAGGCTGTAGCTCAGGATCATGCCCGTGCAGGTGATGCCGATGAGCTTATCGAGCAGCGCCGGCGAATATTCGCCGAGCACCTTGCGATGCTCGCTGCCATCGCCGTGCAGCGCGATGATCTCGGCGCGGCGCTTGATGAAGCCGAGGAACAGCGTGGCCCACATGCCGCAGAACAGCAGCCAGTTCGACGGCGGAATGTCGACGCCGTCGGTGCCGGCGAGGATGCGCAGCATGAAGCCGGCGGAAATGCAGAAGATGTCGAGCAGCACGACCTGCTTCAGCTTCAGCGTGTAGGCGATGTTGAGCACCAGATAGGCGAGCACGTAGCCGGCCACCGGCGGATTCGCCAGCCAGGCCAGCCAGAGCGCGACGGCGGCGAGTCCGCCGGTGAGCAGCCAGGCCTGCGGCAGCGACACGGCGCCGGAAGCGATGGGCCGCAGGCGCTTGGTCGGGTGGTTGCGGTCCTGCTCGCGGTCGAACAGGTCATTGAGCACGTAGACGCTGCTGGAGGCCAGGCAGAACGCCACGAAGGCGAACAGCACCGCCGCCACCAGGGAAGGCTCCTGCCAGCCATGGCCGAAGACCAGGCCGGTGAACAGGAAACCGTTCTTCACCCACTGATGCGGCCGCATGAGCCGAAAGATATTGCCGAGCATGAAAACCTACCTTGTTGTTCTTGTGCGCCCCGCGCCGGCGTCAGCGCGCGGGCCCGTCACTGCCACGGACGATAGTAGGCATCTTCCGCCATGGCCAGCATCTCGGTGTCGCCGGCGCTGTCGCCGTAAGCCGCTTTCACGCGTTCGCAACCGAAGCGCTGACGCAGGCGCGCGGCCTTTTCCGGACCATAGCAGTTCGGCGTCGCCAGGCGGCCGGTGAAGCGACCGCGGGCATCGACCTCGAGCTCGGTGGCCAGCACTTCGTCGAAACCCATGTCACGCGCCCAAGGGCGCAGGTACAGGGCCAGCGTGGCGCTCACCAGCACGCAGACATGGCCCTGCTTCTGGTGCCCGCGCAGCTTCGCGACCGCCTCCGGGCGCAGCGTGGCGGGAATGCGCAGCTCGGCGAAGCGCTCGGCCTCGCGCTCCAGCAGCTGGCGCGGACGGCCGCCGAGGAAGATGCCCAGCACCTTCACCTTGGCGCTTTCGTTGTCGGTCAGCCGCAGCAGGAACATCAGCAGCACCGGCAGGCTGCGCAACAGGCAGAACAGGAAGCGCCACCACGGCGTGACGAAGAACAGGAAGCGGAAGAAGGACTCGCCACGCGTCAGCGTGCCGTCGAAGTCGAAGGCGGCGATGGTCGGGTTGCGCACGATCACGCTCACGGACGGGCTCCCGTCATGCCGTCGGCCATCACAGCTTCAGCCTCTTGAAGATGAACTCCGGCACATTGCGGATGATGAGCAGGATCAGGCGCCAGAAGCCCGGCACGTAGATCTCGTTGCGCCCCGCCGCCTGCGCTTTCACGATCACCTCGCCGACGCGGAAGGGATCTGCGACCAGGAACAGCCCGGGCAGGCCGAAGGTCATGCGGGTGTCGACAAAGCCCGGCTTCACCGTCAGCACCGGCACGCCGACCGCCGCCAGGCGGTTGCGCAGGCCGGCAAGGTAGATGGCCAGGCCGCCCTTGGCGGCGCCGTAGACATAGTTGCTCTGGCGGCCGCGGTCGCCGGCCACCGAGGCGATGCCGACGATGAAGCCGTGCTTGCGCTGCTCGCAGCGGTCGGCGAAGGCGTTGAGCAGCGCCACCGGACCGGTGAGGTTGCGCTGCAACACGCGCAGCGCGGGCTCGCCGCGACGCATGGCATCGCCGTCGGGCATCCAGCCGGCGGCCAGCAGCAGGCCGTCGACATGGCCGTGCTCGGTCTCCAGGGCCTCCAGCCAGGCATCACGCGGGCAGGGGTCGTCGAGGTCGATGTCGGTGACCGCGACCGTGGTGTGGTAGCGCACGCGCAGGTCGGCGGCGAGGCGTTCGAGCTCGTCGCGGTCACGGCCGGCGAGCAGCAGGCGCTGGCGCTGGGCGGCCCAGGCGAATGCGCAGCCGCGCGCCATGGCGGAAGTGGCGCCGACAATCAGGATCTGCGTCATCAGATCATCTCCAGGCGCTGGCCGAGGGCGGACAGGAACAGGCCGTCGGGGTCGAGTTCGCGGCGGATGCGGCGCCACTCGTCCAGGCGCGGATACATGCGCGGCAGCGCGCTAGCCGCCAGACGGGCGTCCTTGGCCAGGTAGACGCGACCGCCGTGCTCCAGCACCACGGCATCAAGCGTGTCGAGCAGGCCCAGGGTGTCCTGGCGCAACGGCAGGTCCAGTGCCAGCGTCCAGCCCTCGGTGGGGAACGACAGCAGGCCGCTGCCCTGGGCGCCGAAGCGCTTGAGCACGGCCAGGAAGCTGGCATTGCCGGAACGCGCCAGGCGGTCGAGCACGGTGCGCAGGCCCTCGGCGGCGGATGCCGTCGGCAGCACGAACTGGTACTGCACGAAACCGGGCTTGCCGTACAGGCGGTTCCAGTCGCGGATGCCGTCCAGCGGGTAGAAGAACGGCGCGATGTCGCAGCGGAACGGCTTGCGCTTGCGCCCCTCCCAGCGGTAGTAGAACGCGTTGAAGGCCTTCACCGACCAGCGGTTGAGCGCCAGCGCCGGCAGGTTCACCGGCAGCGCCAGCTTCGCCGGCGCCGGGCCGTGGCCGAGCGGACCGTCGGCATGGTGGCCGCGCATGAACACCGAGCGCCCGAGCGACTTGCCGGAAGCCAGGCAGTCGATCCAGGCCACCGTGTACTCATCGTCGTGCTCGGGCGCGGCCATGATCGCCATGGCTTCGTTCAGGTCGCGCGCGGGCAGGTGCTGCACCTGCATGTCGCCGGACGGCACGCGACGCAGCTGCAGCACGACTTCGCCGATCAGGCCGGTCATGCCCATGCCGCCCACGGTGGCATTGAAGGCTGCGACGTTTTCGGCCGGCGAGCAGCGCAGGCGACCGCCCGGGGTGAACAGCTCGAATTCGCGCACGAAGGCGCTGAAGCTGCCTACGTGGTGATGGTTCTTGCCGTGGACATCGGCGGCGATGGCGCCGCCCAGGGTGACGTACCGGGTGCCCGGCGTGACCGGCAGGAACCAGCCCTGCGGCATGACCGCACGCAGGATCTCGTCGAGCGTGACGCCAGCTTCGGCGCGCAGCAGACCGGAGTCGGCATCGAAGGCGATGAAGCGGTTGAGCCGGGTCATCAGCAGCGTGGCACCCTCGGCGCTGACCGCGGCGTCGCCGTAGGCACGGCCGGCGCCACGCGCCAGGCAGGCCTGGCCGGCCCAGGCGGCCAGCTCGGCATAGCGCTCGGGACGCGCCACGCTGGTGCCGGTGCGCGGGTAGCGCCCCCATCCGGTGAGCTCCTGCTGCACGGTGCCGGAAGGCGGGCCGGCGGGCTCCTGCTGCGGGGCGGTTGCGGAGGCAGGGCCAGGCAGTGCCTGGCCTTCGTCATGGCCGGCCTGGGCGCCGGTGCCGTTCATCGTTTCCGTCATCGATCAGCGCTTCTTGAAGCCGGGCGGCAGGGCGCCGCCGAGACCGGGCAGACCGCCCGGGAAACCGGAACCGCCCAGGCCGGGCAGGCCGCCGGGCAGACCGCCGCCGGCAGCGCCCTTGCCGCCCGGCGCGGCGCCCGGCAGGCCGTCGAGCATGCCCGGCGGCAGCTTGCCCTGCATGCCCTTGAGCATTTTCATCATGCCCGACGGGTTGGCGAACTTCTTCATCATCTTTTCCATCTGCGTGTGCTGCTTGAGCACGCGGTTGACATCCTGGATGGTGGTGCCGGAGCCGTTGGCGATGCGGCGCTTGCGCGAACCGTTGATCAGGTCCGGCTTGCGCCGCTCGACCGGCGTCATGGACTGGATGATGGCTTCCATCTGTTTCATCTGCTTTTCCGGCGCGCCACCAGCCATGGCCTGCTGCACCGCAGCAGAATTCATGCCAGGCAGCTTGTCGAGCAGGCCGCCCATGCCGCCGAGGTTGCGCATCTGCTGGAACTGCTCGAGCATGTCCTGGAGATCGAAGCCCTTGCCCTTCTGCAGCTTCTTCGCCAGCTTCTCGGCCTTGTCCTTGTCGATCTTGCGCTCGACCTCCTCGACCAGCGACAGCACGTCGCCCATGCCGAGGATGCGCTGCGCGATACGGTCGGGATGGAACAGCTCCAGCGCATCGGTCTTTTCGCCGACGCCGATGAACTTGATCGGCTTGCCGGTGATGCTGCGCACCGACAGCGCGGCGCCGCCACGGGCATCGCCGTCGGCCTTGGCGAGCACGACACCGGTCAGCGGCAGCGCGTCATTGAAGGCCTTGGCGGTGTTGGCGGCGTCCTGGCCGGTCATGGCATCGACCACGAACAGCGTCTCGATCGGCTTGATGGCCGCGTGCAGGCGCTGGATCTCGGCCATCATCTCGTCGTCGATGGCGAGGCGGCCGGCGGTGTCGATGAGCACCACATCGGCAAACTTGAGCTTGCCCTCGGCGATGGCGCCGCGCGCGATCTCGACCGGATCCTGGCCGCTGTGCGACGGGAAGAACAGCACGTCGATGTCCGCCGCCAGCGTTTCCAGCTGCTTGATGGCGGCCGGACGGTAGATGTCGGCGGAAGCCACCAGCACCGTCTTCTTCTGCCCCTTCAGGTAGCGCGCCAGCTTGCCGACCGTGGTGGTCTTGCCCGCGCCCTGCAGGCCGGCCATGAGCACCACCGCCGGCGGCGTGGTGGCCAGGTTCAGGCCCTCGTTGGCCTCGCCCAGCGTGCGCACCAGCTCGTCATGGACGATCTTGACGAAAGCCTGGCCGGGCTGCAGCTGGCTGAGCACTTCCTGGCCCAGCGCCTGCTCCTTGATGCGCTCGATGAAATCCTTCACCACCGGCAGCGCGACATCGGCCTCGAGCAGGGCCATGCGCACTTCGCGCAGGGTGTCCTTGATGTTGTCCTCGTTCAGCCGCGCCGAGCCGGTGATGGCGCGGAGGCTGCTGCCGAGGCGTTCGGTGAGGTTGTCGAACATGGCGGTCTGTCATCCGTTCTGGCCGTCAGCGACGGCAAATGCGCCCGATTATAGGCATGACACGCGTCTGGCGCACGGCCGCGGGCTTGTGCCACACTGCCGGTTCGTTCGATTGCCTATCATTTGCGTCATGAATGCCCTGCCCGCCCTGCTTGCACTGATCGCCACCGTGCTCTATCTGTCGGTCGCCATCGCCGTGGCACGCGCCGTCGCCAGGCGCCAGGCCCCGTCCCGGGCCCCGCTGCTGGCCCTGCTCGCCCTGGCGCTGCTGCAGCATGGCGGGGTGATGTACGGGCTCATGATCCAGCCCGGCGGGCTGCATTTCGGCTTCTTCACCATCGCGGTGCTGCACGCCTGGCTGCTGGCCGTGCTGGCGCTGCTGGTCAACCTCCACCGTCCGGTCCAGGGAATCTACCTGGTGGCACTGCCGCTGGCCGCCTTCGAGCTCAGCCTGGGTGTGATCGGCCACGAGCGCGCGCCGGTACCCGCCCCGCTGACCCCGGCCGTGCAGGGACACATCCTCCTCTCCCTGCTGGCCTACAGCATCCTCAGCATCTCCGCCCTGCAGGCGATTCTGGTGAGCTGGCAGGAAAGCGCGCTGCGCCGCCACCGGCGCGGCCTGCTGCTGGCGCTGCCGGCGCTGCAGACCATGGAGAAAATGCTGTTCGAGCTCATCGCGCTGGGCTTCGGTCTGCTCACGCTGGCCATCGGCTCCGGCTTCATCGTGCTGGACGACATGCTGGCCCAGCACGTGGCGCACAAGACCGTGTTCTCGCTGGTGGCCTGGCTGATCTTCGCCATCCTGCTGCTCGGGCGGCACTGGCGCGGCTGGCGCGGCCGCATGGCGGTGCGCTTCACCCTGATCGGCTTCGTGCTCCTGCTGATCGGTTTCGTGGGCACCAAGTTCGTGCTGGAGCTGGTGCTGGCCCGTGCCGCTTCCTGACCTGCTGGCCGGACTGCTCGCGGCGCTGATCGCCGCCGGGCTGCTGCTGGTCTGGCTGCTCTGGCGCAACCCGCACTGGCTGCACCGGCTGGCGCTGGACCTCGGCCAGCGCCAGGCCGTGCGGCGCTGGCTGGGCCAGCTGGTCGGCAAGCTGCTGCTGCCGCCCCTGCACCAGCGCCTGCTGCTGGGCCTGCTCGACCTCGACCGCTGCACCGTCAACGACATCATGATTCCGCGCCAGGCCGTCGCCGGCATCGACCTGGATGCCGACATCGCCGATATCCTGCAGGCGCTGCGCACCACCCAGCACACCCGCCTGCCGGTCTTCCACGGCGACCTCAACCACACCGTGGGCATCCTGCATGTGCGCAACGCCGCCCGCAGCCTGGGCCAGGGCGACCTGAGCAAGGCCGACATCACCCGCTACATGCGCTCGCCCTACTTCCTGCCCGAGCGCACGCCGCTGCCCGCGCAGCTGCTGGAGTTCCAGAAGCACCGCCGCCGCCTCGGCCTGGTGGTGGACGAATACGGCGATGTGCAGGGCATCGTGACCCTGGAGGCCATTCTCGAGGAGCTGGTCGGCGAGTTCACCACGCGCAGCACCGACAGCCACCCGGACATCACCACCGAGGGCGATGGCAGTGTGCTCGTCGACGGCGCCGCCAGCCTGCGCGCCATCAACCGCACCCTGGGCTGGACGCTGCCGGTGGACGGCCCGCGCACCCTCAACGGGTTGCTGCTGGAGCAGCTCGAGGAAATTCCGGAAGGACCGCTCTGCCTGACGCTGGAGGGCTACCGGATCGAGGTGACGACGTTGCGTGGCAACCTGGTGGGCCAGGCACGCATCAGGGAGCTGCCGGCGGACTGAAGCAGGACGCGTGCGGATGCCCGTGCCAAGAACCGGCACGGGCATACGCGCAGCATCAGGGCAGCGGTTTCAGGTCCAGGCCATCGATGACATACAACGTATTGCCGTCGAACACCGTGTTGGCACTGTCCAGGTACTTCTGCTGCAGCGCAAAGGTGACCGGATTCACCCACAGCGCGAAGTCATCGTCGTTGATCACGCCCAGCGTGGAGCTGTTGATCACCCACAGCCCCTCCATCTTGTCGTGCGGGTACTTCACCTTCTC
>NZ_PTQZ01000040.1 GCF_002943415.1 Amnimonas aquatica
CCGGCGAGCGCGTAGACCTGGCGCCGGCACAGGCACCGGAGGTGACGGCGGCGGTGCGTAGCGCCCTGCTCGCCCACCGCCTGTCGCTGCGCCGGCTCTGGGAGCCGGCGCGCTAGACCTCAGGCCGCCGGCGTGATCTGCACCAGCAGCTGGCGCAGCGAGACCTGGCCTCCGACGCCGGCCATCACGGCCTCCACGGTGCCGGCCACCGGGGCCTGCAGGCGGAACTCCATCTTCATGGCTTCCAGCACCAGCAGCGGGTCGCCCTTGGCCACGGTCTGGCCGGCTTCGACCTGCACCGCCACCACCTTGCCGTCGATGGGCGCGAGAATGCGGCCATCGCTACCGGCTTCGGCGGCCTGCGCCGGCTCGTAGGTGGCATCTTCGTAGAGCGCGGTCACGGTCTCGCTGGCGAGCCAGAGCTGGCTGCCGCTGCGCGCGAACCAGGCGTGCCGGCGGCGGCCATCGGCCAGGTAGTCCACGCGGCAGCCATCCACCGCGAGAATGCGCAGGGACTCGACGCCTCCGGTGGTGTCAGGCGCGGCATCCGAAACAGCGACGCGGTACTCGCCGCTGCCGGACTGGCTCACCGTCAGCGCCTCGGTCTGCTCGCCACGACGCAGCTTGAGCAGGGTCGGCGTGTGGTTGGCGCTGTGCCAGCCGAGCAGGCTGGCGTCCAGCGCACCACCGGCCTGCAGCGCCAGCGCGTCGGTGTGCACCAGCAGCGCGGCGGCGAGCGCGCGCTGGCCGGCGGAGGGCTCGGCCAGCGCGCTGATGCGCTCGGCCGGGTACTGTTCGGCAATGAAGCCGGTGGTCACGCCCGGGCCCTGGAACTCGGGATGCGACAGCAGCTCGATCAGGAAATCGCGGTTGCTGGCGAGACCGAGGAAGGCGGTGTCGCGCAGCATGCCGATGAGCTTGTGGATGGCGCGTTCGCGGGTCTCGCCCCAGGCCATGAGCTTGCCCTGCAGCGAGTCGTAGTACGGCGAGATGACGCCGCCCTCGATCACGCAGTGATCGGCGCGCAGACCCGGGCCGGACGGCGTGCGCCAGGCCAGGATGCGTCCGGTCTGCGGCAGGAAGCCGCGCGCCGGGTCCTCGGCGCACAGGCGCACCTCGATGGCGTGGCCGTGGCGGCGGGCATCGATCGCGTCCTGCGCCAGCGGCAGCGGGTCGCCCTGCGCCACCTGCAGCTGCCAGGCCACCAGGTCGAGGTCGTGGATCAGCTCGGTGACCGGGTGCTCGACCTGCAGGCGGGTGTTCATTTCCAGGAAGTAGAAGCTGCCGTCGGCGGCGAGCATGAACTCGACCGTGCCGGCGCCGACATAGTTCACCGCCTTGGCGGCGGCCACGGCGGCCTCGCCCATGCGCTGGCGCAGCGACGGATCCACGGCCGGCGACGGCGCTTCCTCGATCACCTTCTGGTTGCGGCGCTGCACCGAGCAGTCGCGCTCGCCCAGGTGCACCACGTTGCCATGGCGGTCGCCGAAGATCTGGATCTCCACGTGTCGGGCCTGCAGCACCGCCTTCTCGATCAGCAGCTGGCCATCGCCGAAAGCGTTGGTCGCTTCGCTGCGCGCGGACTGGATCGCCGCCTTCAGCTCGCCGACCTCGTGCACCAGACGCATGCCGCGACCGCCGCCACCGGCGGCGGCCTTGACCATGACCGGCAGGCCGACCTTGATGGCCTCGGCCACCAGCAGGTCGTCATCCTGCCCGGCGCCCTGGTAGCCCGGCACGCAGGGCACGCCGGCGGCGATCATGCGTTCCTTGGAGGCACTCTTGTTGCCCATGGCCTCGATGGCGTCGGGATCGGGGCCGATGAACACCAGCCCGGCATCCTGCACCGCCTGCGCGAAGTCCTCGCGCTCGGACAGGAAGCCGTAGCCGGGGTGGATGGCGCCGGCCCCGCCCTCGCGGGCGGCGGCGATCAGCTTGTCGATGCAGAGGTAGGACTCGCCCACCGGGCCCGGCCCGATGCAGATGGCGACATCGGCCTCGCGCACGTGCAGGGCGTCGCGGTCGGCCTCGGAGTGCACGGCCACGGTGCGATAGCCCTGGGCGCGGCAGCCGCGGATGACACGGGCGGCGATCTCGCCACGGTTGGCGATCAGTACGGTGTCGAAGCGGCTCATGCCTTCGGCTCCTGTTCGGTCAGCAGGGACAGCAGACGGGGAATGTCGGCCGGGGTGATCACGCGCGCCCAGGCGGCGGCGCGCTTCTGCATGAAGGCGCCGATGCCCTCGGGCGCCTCCGGGCCGCGCGCGCAGGCGGCGAAATGGTCGGCGGCCTGGTCGAGCACGGCATCCGGGTCGACCAGGCCGACGCTGAGCACGATCGCCTTGGTGCGCGCGTTGGCCGAGGGCGCGCAGCGCAGCACCTCGGTGAGCACGCGCGCGAGGCCGTCGGCGAGCGTGGCTTCATCGGCGAAGACCTCGTGCACCAGGCCCAGGCGCAGGGCCTCGCGGCCGTCGAACTGGGCGCTGGTGAGCACCAGCCGGCGCGCCTGGGTGAGGCCGATGCGCTGCACCACGAAGGGCGCGATCTGCGCCGGCGGCAGGCCGCGCGAGGTCTCGGGCATGCCGAACTTCGTCGCTTCGTGGGCGAAGGCGATGTCGGACACGCAGGCGAGGCCGAAGCCGCCGCCGAGCACGCCGCCCTCGCAGACGGTGACCAGCACCTGCGGAATCGCCTCGGCAGCGCGCAGCAGCTCGCCGAAGCCGCGGTTCATGGTAGCGATGGGGTCGGCTTCGCCCGGCGCCGGCTGGCTGGCGGCATCGGCGAACACGCCCTTGAGGTCGGCGCCGGCGCAGAAGTGGCCGCCGCGGCTGCGCATCAGCACCACGCGCACCTCGGGGCGGTCGCGCAGCCCGGCGAACAGCGCCAGCAGCGCGGACACCATGTCCGGGTTGAGGGCGTTGCGGGCCTCGGGGCGGTTGAAGGCGACGGTGAGCACGCCGGTGTCGGCGTCGAAACGGGTGAGAACGCTCTGGTTCGCGGCAGTCATGGTCAGATCCTCAGAAACGGGCCACGCCGAAGCTGTTCGGACGCAGCTTGCGCAGCTGCGCCTCGCGGCACACGGACAGGGTCAGCGACAGCACGCGGCGGCTGTCGCGCGGGTCGATCAGGCCGTCGTCGAACAGGCGGGCTGATGCGGCGAACGGGTGAGAATCCTCGTCGAACTTGTTGACGATCTGCATTTCCAGCATCTGCAGGATGGCCTCGTCCTGTTCGCCGATCTCGCGGCCTTCCTTGATCCACTTCTCGCGCGTGATGATCGACATCACCTTGGCCGCCTGCTCGCCGCCCATGACCGCGGTGCGGCTGTTCGGCCAGGCGAAGATGAAGTGCGGCCCGAAGCCGCGCCCGCACATGCCGTAGTTGCCGGCGCCGAAGCTGCCGCCCATGACCAGCGTGATCTGCGGCACGGTGGCGTTGGCCACGGCCTGGATCATCTTCGAGCCGTGCTTGACGATGCCGCCCTGCTCCGACGCCGAGCCGACCATGTAGCCGGTGGTGTTCATGAGGTAGATGATGGGCAGGTTGGCGTGGCAGCAGAGCTGGATGAACTGGCCGGCCTTGGTCGCGCCGGCGGTGGTGATGGGGCCGTTGTTGCTGATGATGCCGACCTGGTGGCCGTCGATCACGGCGCGGCCGCAGACGGTCTGCTTGTCGTACTCGACCTTGAACTCGGTGAACTCGGAGCCGTCCACCAGCCGCATGATGACCTCGCGGCAGTCGTAGGGCTTGCGGTAGTCGGCGGGCACGGCGCCGCAGATCTCGTCGATGTCGTAGCGCGGCGCGCGCACCGGCAGGCGCGCCACCTCTGGGCGGTCGGCGTTCCAGTTCAGCCCGCGCACCACCTCGCGCGCGATGCGGATGCCGTCGGCGTCGCTCTCGGCCAGGAACTCGGCGGTGCCGGCCTGCTGGGTGTGCATTTCGGCGCCGCCCAGGTCCTCGTCCACCGCGATCTCGCCGGTGGCGGCCTTGAGCAGCGGCGGACCGGCGAGGAAGACCTTGGCGTTCTTGCGCACCATGATCACGTAGTCGGACAGGCCCGGCATGTAGGCGCCGCCGGCGGTCGAGGAACCGTGCACGATGGTGACCTGGGGAATGCCGGCCGCCGACAGCCGCGCCTGGTTGGCGAAGGTCTTGCCGCCGGGAATGAACAGCTCGGCCTGGTACATCAGGTTGGCGCCGCCGGACTCGATCATGGACACCACCGGCAGCTTCTGCTGCAGCGCGATCTCCTGCAGGCGCAGCGTCTTCTGCACGCCGAACGGGGTCATGGTGCCGCCCTTGATGGCGGAGTTGCTGGCCACGATCAGGCAGCGCACGCCCTCCACGTAGCCGATGCCGGCGATGGTGTTGCCGCCGGCCAGCGAGCCGTCCTTGTCGTCGTGCATCTTGTAGCCGCACAGGGTCGACAGCTCGAGGAAGGGCGAGCCGCGGTCGATCAGCAGGTGCACGCGCTCGCGCGGCAGCATCTGGCCGCGCTTGTGGTACTTGGCGCGGGCGCGGTCTTCGGTGGCCAGCACCTTGCTCTCGACCTCGCGCAGCGCCGCCACGGCGGCCAGCATGCCCTCGCGGTTGGCGCGGAAGGTCTCGTCCTGGGTGTTGATGCGGGATTCCAGCACAGTCATGTCAGCGGACTCGTTCTGATAGCGGAAGAAAGTTCAGGCAGCGGGCCGTCAGGCGCCGCGCACCGGCGCCGGGGTCCCGGGCAGCGCCGCGGCCACCGCCGCCGGCACCGGAATCTCGATGTCCAGCAGCATCTGCCCGAAGCACTTGCCCTGCGGGTCGGTGCGCAGCGAGGCGATGCCGCCGCCGCCCAGCGCATGGCGGATGAGGAAATTGAAACTGTGGCTGCCCGGCAGCTCCCAGCGCGACACCGAGCCATTGGCCGCGATCAGGTGGCCGAAGTACTCCGCCACCCGCTGCTCGCTCAGCGCGGCGCGGATGTACGGCAGGTAGGCCGGGTCGCGCGCCATGACGCCGACGTTGCCGTGGTCGCCCTTGTCGCCGCTGCGCGCCACCGCCAGCCGGATCAGCGGCACGTTCACGGCGTCGGCGGTCGGCGTCCAGGTCTCGCCGGCCGGCTGCGCCGGCAGCGCCGCCGGGTCCCAGGGCGAGCCTTCGAAGATCGCCACGTCGGTGCGCTTGCCTTCGAAATCGACGGTGACGGCGACATCGCGCTTGGGCACCTTGCAGGACCACAGCTGCACCACCGGCTGCACGCTCGGGCGGCCGCCGAAATAGCCGGTCAGGCCCGGCGCCATGCCGGTCGCGGCCTGCGCCAGCTCCTTGGAGAACAACACCAGCGCGGCCTTCTCCTTGTGCTTGGCGGCGATCTTCACCACCACCTCGCGCGTCGCCTGCGCGCCGGCGCGGGCGTGCGGGCCGTACATGGCCTCGGCGCCGAGCAGCTCCACCGAGGTCTCGCTGAACGGGCCCCAGCCCTTCTCGGCGAACAGCCGCTCGCACTTGGCGATCAGCGCCTGCGACACGCGCCCGGCCTTGGCGGCGGCATCGCGTCCGCCCATGAGGAAGGTCGAGGTGATGCGGTTGCCGCGCGGCGTGGTGCCGGAGACCTTGTAGGTGTCCGGCGGCGTGGCGCCGACCGCGCCCTGCACCAGCACCTGGTCCGGGCCGACCTGGGTCAGCGTGGCGCCGGTGAAGTCGCAGCGCACGTCCGGCAGCAGGTAGGCGCGCGGGTCGCCGATCTCGTAGAGCATCTGCTCGCCGACCGTGCCCACGGTCACGGCGCCGCCTGTGCCCTCGGGCTTGCCGACCACGAAGCTGCCGTCCTCGCGAATGTCCACGAACGGAAAGCCCATGTCCTCGTAGCCGTCGGCCACGGTCTGCCAGTCGGTGAAATTGCCGCCGGTGCACTGCGCGCCGCATTCGATGACGTGGCCGGCCAGCGAGCCCTGCGCCAGACGGTCGTAGTCGGTGGCACCCCAGCCGAATTCGTGCATCAGCGGGCCCAGGGTGACCGCGCTGTCGACGCCGCGCCCGGTGATCACCACCTCGGCGCCCTGGTCCAGCGCCTCGGCCACCGCCGGGCCGCCAAGGTAGGCGTTCATGCTCACCAGCATCCCGGGGAACGGCGCGCCGCTCTCCATTTCGGTGATGCCGGCGGCGCGGAACTCGCCCTGGCGCGCGGTCAGGTCATCGCCCTCGACCACGGCGATGCGCAGCGTCACGCCGGCGGCCTCGGCGGCGGCGGCAAGCGCGTCGCGGCAGGCGCCGACATTCATGCCGCCGGCATTGCTGATGACCTTGATGCCCTGCGCCTTGACCTCGGCCAGCAGCGGTGCCATGACCTCGACGAAATCGCGGGCGTAGCCCTGGGCCGGGTCCTTCATGCGCTGCACGGCCAGGATCGACATGGTGACCTCGGCCAGGTAGTCGAACACCAGGTAGTCGAGCTTGCCGCGCTTCACCAGCTGCTCGGCGGCGGTGCTGGTGTCGCCCCAGAAGGCGGATGCGCAACCGATACGTATGGATTTCATGTCACTGCTCCTTCTCGTGGGCCCCGTTTTCCGGGGCTCGCCGGCGGCGCGCGTGGCGCCGTCCGGCCGTGATTTCATCGCACCATTTCATCGCGCCGGTCCGGCGCTCAGGCGGTCTCGCCGAACAGCTCGCGGCCGATCAGCATGCGCCGGATCTCGGATGTGCCGGCGCCGATCTCGTAGAGCTTGGCGTCGCGCCACAGGCGGCCGGTCGGGTTCTCGTTGATGTAGCCGTTGCCGCCCAGCACCTGGATCGCCTGCCCGGCCATCCAGGTCGCCTGCTCGGCGGCGTAGAGGATGGCGCCGGCGGCGTCCTTGCGCACCGGCTCGCCGCGGTCGCAGGCGCGCGCCACGGCGTAGACATAGGCCCGGCTGGTGTTGAGCGCCACGTACATGTCGGCGACCTTGCCCTGCATGAGCTGGAACTCGCCGATGGCCTGGCCGAACTGCCGGCGCTCGTGGATGTAGGGCAGCACCACGTCCAGCGCCGCCGCCATGACCCCGATCGGCCCGCCGCTGAGGATGGTGCGCTCGTAGTCGAGGCCGGACATGAGCACGCGCACGCCGCCGCCGACCTGGCCGAGCACGTTCTCCACCGGCACCTCGCAGTCCTGGAACACCAGCTCGCCGGTGTTGGAACCGCGCATGCCGAGCTTGTCCAGCTTCTGCGCGGTCGAGAAGCCCTTGAAGCCCTTCTCGATGATGAACGCGGTGATGCCCTTCGAGCCGGCGTTGATGTCGGTCTTGGCGTAGACCACCAGCACGTCGGCGTCCGGCCCGTTGGTGATCCACATCTTGTTGCCGTTGAGGATGTAGCGGTCGCCCTTCAGCTCGGCGCGCAGCTTCATGCTCACCACGTCGGAGCCGGCGCCCGGTTCCGACATGGCCAGCGCGCCGACATGCTCGCCGCTGATCAGCTTCGGCAGGTAGCGGCGCTTCTGGGCATCGCTGCCGTTCTTGCGGATCTGGTTCACGCACAGGTTGGAGTGCGCGCCGTAGGACAGGCCGATGGCCGCCGACACGCGCGAGATCTCCTCCACCGCCACGGTGTGGGCGAGGTAGCCCAGGCCGGCGCCGCCGTACTCCTCCTCGACCGTGATGCCGAGCAGGCCCATGTCGCCGAGGCGGCGCCACAGGTGCATGGGGAATTCGTTGTCGCGGTCGGTGGCATCGGCGATCGGCGCGATCTCGGCGCTGGCGAACTGGCGGACGGCATCGCGCAGGGCGTCGATGGTGTCGCCGAGGTCATGGTTGAGCGAGGGAAAGTGCATGGCGGCGGCTTCGTTGTGCTGATGTGCTTGTGGTGTTGCCCTGCGGCCCGGCGTCATCCGGCCCCGTGGCCCGGCGCTTCCGCGTGGCGGCCGGCGCGGTACATGACCGCCCGGTCTCCGGCCCCGCCAGTGTCGGCCGGCACCCCGGCGGGAACAATGAGGAAAGCGGCAATAAAATGGATAAATCAGGACACGAAACTTTGATTTCCTGCTGGAAATCGGCAAAAGTCCGGAAATCAACGGATCAAACAGGACAGCGTGATGAACCCGCTGCACCACACCGTGTCGGCGCATGTGCTCGATGCCATGCTCACCCGCGCCAGTGCCGCCGGCTGCGACCGCGACGCCCTACTGGCGCAGGCCGCCATTCCTCCCTCTGCGGCCACCGCGCCCGCTTCGACGGCAGCCGCTGCCGCGCCCGGCGCGCCACTGTCCGCTGCTCCGCCGGATGGCCAGGCGCGCATTCTGCCGCTGCAGTTCGCCAGCCTGATGCGCGCGATCTGGCGCCAGACCGGCGACGAGTTCATGGGCTTCACCGAGCGCCCGAGCCGGGTCGGCACCTTCCCGCTCATGATGCATTCGGTCATGTCCGCCGCCACCCTCGGCGAGGCGCTGCGCCACGGCTGCCACTTCTACCGCGTGCTCAGCGACGAGATCTCGCTCGGCCTCCGCGAGGATGACGACGGCCTCGCCCGTTTCTGCCTGCACCTGCGCCGGCCTGATCTCGACACCGGCCACGTGCTCACCGAGACCATCCTGCTGTGCTGGTACCGCTTCGCCTGCTGGCTGATCAACCGGCGCATCCTGCTGCGCGAGACCACTTTCGCCTACCCGACGCCCGCGCACGTGGCCGAATACCACCAGCTCTACCCCTGCCCGCACCACTTCGGCGAAGGCGAGACCACGCTGGCGTTCGATGCCGCCATGTTGGCGCTGCCGGTCACCCGCAGCCGCGACGAGCTGAAGGCGCTGATCAGCGAACTGCCGCTGGGCTTCTTCGTGAAACCGGTGTTCCAGGGCAGCTTCGGCCACCGCGTGCGCAGCCAGCTGCTGCGCCCGAGCGAGGCCGGCTACGCCGATCTGGAGGAGGTCGCGGCGGCGCTGTTCATGACCGGCCGCACCCTGCGCCGCAAGCTCAAGGAAGAAGGCACCAGCTTCCAGCTCATCAAGGACGACCTGCGCCGCGACCAGGCGTTGGCGCTGCTGCGCGAAAGCGACGACAGCGTGCAGGCGGTGGCGCTGCGGGTCGGCTTCCGCGAAGCCACCGTGTTCATCAAGGCGTTCCGGCAGTGGACCGGCATGACACCCGGCGACTACCGGGCGCGACTGAAGCGGCGCCGGGGCGGCTGAAACAGCTGCAGGCACTTGCCACAATAAATAATGAGAATCATTATTTATTGTCCATCCCCGGAGCCGCCCGTCATGACCAGCCCCGCCGCCAGCATACCGACCCGCCCCGACCTGCAAGGCATTCCGGAAACCATGCTGTGGACGCTGCACAACCGCGCCAGCGACGCCCTGCGCCCGGACGGCCTGCTGCGCGACCCGGACGCCATTCGCATCTACCAGGCCATCGACTACGACTACCGGGGCCGCTTCGGCAAACCGGACGGCTCGCACGCCCTGCGCTCGCGCCTGTTCGACGATACCCTGCGGCCCTGGCTGGCAGCGCACCCCGGCGGACTGGTGGTCGAGCTGGCCTGCGGCCTGGAGACCCAGTACCGGCGCTGCGACGACGGCCAGGTGCGCTGGCTCTGCGTCGACGTGCCCGAGGCCATCGCCATCCGCGAGCGCTTCCTGCCCGCCAGCGAGCGCTGCCGCCACCTCGGCCGCAGCGCGCTCGACCTGTCCTGGCTGGACGAGGTCGACAGCGACCGCGGCGTGTTCATCACCGCCCAGGGCCTG
>NZ_PTQZ01000041.1 GCF_002943415.1 Amnimonas aquatica
CCATGCCGGCCTGCGCCTGCTGTTCGGCCACTGGGCCGCGCTCGACGGCCGCACCGGCAGCAGCCGGCATGTCGCGCTCGACACCGGCTGCGTCTGGGGAAACTTCCTCACCGCCCAGCGCCTGGAGGATGGCCGGCGTTTCCACAGCCGCGAGGGCCTGCAGTGAGCAGCGACGGCCGCGAGCCGCGCATCTACCGTGTCGGCGGCGCCGTGCGCGACCGCCTGCTCAGTGTGCCTTTCCACGAGCACGACTGGGTGGTGGTGGGCGCCACGCCGGACTGGCTGCTGGCGAGAGGCTATCGTCAGGTCGGCAAGGACTTTCCGGTGTTCCTGCATCCCGACACCGGCGAGGAGTACGCGCTGGCGCGCACCGAGCGCAAGAGCGGCAGCGGCTACCACGGATTCATCTGCGACTTCACGCCGGCGGTGACGCTGGAGGAAGACCTGCAACGCCGCGACCTGACCATCAACGCCATGGCCGAGACCGCCGATGGCGAGGTCATCGACCCCTGCGGCGGCAGGCAGGACCTCGCCGACCGCGTGCTCCGGCACGTGTCGCCGGCCTTCGTCGAGGACCCGCTGCGCGTGCTGCGCGTGGCCCGCTTCGCCGCCCGCTACCACCACCTCGGCTTCCGCATCGCGGACGAGACCCTGGTGCTGATGCAGCAGCTGTCCACCAGCGGCGAGCTGGAAGCGCTGACCACGGAGCGCGTCTGGCAGGAGACCGAGCGCGCCCTCGCCGATCCAGCGCCGGCAGAATACTTCCGCGTGCTGCATCGCTGCGGCGCGTTGCGCGTGCTGTTTCCCGAAGTGGCCGACCTGTTCGGCGTGCCGCAGCGCGCCGACTACCATCCCGAGATCGACACCGGCATCCACACGCTGATGAGCCTGCAGCAGGCCGTGCGCCTGAGTCCCGAGCCACGCGTGCGCTACGCCGTGCTGGTGCACGACCTCGGCAAGGCGCTGACGCCGGATCATGTGCTGCCCCGCCACACCGGCCACGAGAGCCGCGGCCTGCCGCTGATCCGGCGCATGGGCGAGCGCCTGCGCGTGCCGCGCGCCTGGCAGGAGCTGGCGCTGCTGGTCGGCGAGTTCCACCTCGAATGCCATCGCGCCAGCGAGCTGCGCCCCGACACCCTGCTGCGCAAGCTGGAAGCGCTGGATGCCTGGCGCCGCCCGGAGCGCTTCGCCGAGTTCCTGCTCGCCTGCGAAGCCGACGCCCGCGGCCGCACCGGGCTGGAGGACAGGGACTACTGGCAGCGCTGCTACTGGCAGGGCGCAGCGGATGCCGGCGTGATCGATGTGCGGACACTGGTATCACAAGGCCTGCAAGGACAGGCCATGGCCGAGGCCATCCGCCGGCAGCGCCTGCAGCAACTGACCACCTACCGGGAGGACTGGCGTGCCACATCACACTGAACCCCAGCACCACGACGCGCCGGTGGCCCTGATCACCGGCGCCGGCAAGCGCGTCGGTGCCGCCACCGCCCGGCACCTGCACCGCGCCGGCTGGCGTGTGCTGCTGCACTGCCGCCTCAGTCGCGAGACCGCCGAGACACTGGCCGGCGAGCTCAACGGCACGCGCGCCGACAGTGCCCGCGTGCTGCCCGCCGACCTCAACGACCCCGACGCCATCGCGCCGCTGGTCGACAGCGCACTGGCCGCCTGGGACCGGGTCGATGCCCTGGTCAACAACGCCTCGACCTTCTACCCCACCGCCATCGGCGCCACCACCGGCGCGCAGTGGGACGACCTCTTCGCCAGCAACGCGCGCGCGCCGTTCTTCCTCAGCCAGGCGCTGGCGCCGGCGCTGGCCGCCAGCGGGCGCGGCAGCATCGTCAATGTCATCGACATCCACGCCGACTATCCGCTCGCCGGCCATGCCGTGTACTGCATGGCCAAGGCTGCGCTGGCCGCCATGACGCGGGCGCTGGCCAAGGAGCTGGCACCGGCGGTGCGCGTCAACGGCGTGTCGCCGGGCGCCATACTCTGGCCGGAGGGAGAGGGGGAGATGGATGCGGCGCTGCAGGCGCAGATCCTGGCCAGCGTGCCGCTGGGGCGCATCGGCGGCGTCGACGCGGTGGCGGAGGCGATCGGCTTCCTGATCACCGGCACCGACTACGTCAGCGGCCAGATCATCGCGGTGGACGGCGGACGGTCGGTCTGGGGCTGAACCGGTTGTGCGGGAGCAGCACCTCAGTCAGGCCGCCGGCCCCGCTCGATCAGCACGCCGACATCCTGCGCGCCGCGCACCGCGCCCGGCTTGCTGACACGCAGCCGCAGCCAGGGCACATGGAACTCGTCACGCAGGATGTCCCAGACCGACTCGGCCAGCCGCTCGACAAGCTGGAACTCGGCCGACTCAACATGCGACTTCAGTCTCATGGCCACGGCGCGGTAGTCCAGCGCATGCTCGATGCTGTCGCTGGCGGCGGCGGGCCGGATATCCCAGGCCATCTCGAGGTCCAGGCTGAGGGTCTGCCGGATGCGGCGCTCCCACTGGAACATGCCGATCACCGTCTCGACCTTGAAATCCCTGATGTAAACAATATCCACGTGTTGTAGCCTCGTCGCCTGCGGTCTGCCCTGCGTGCGGCAGGCCGGATGCCGACCCAACGTGCCCGGAGCACACCATGAGTCCCGACCTGATCGCCTGCGCGGCGCTGATTCTCGCCTATCTGATGGGCTCTGTCTCGGCCGCCATCCTGGTTTGCCGCGCCATGCGCCTGCCCGACCCGCGCACCGACGGTTCGCGCAACCCGGGCACCACCAACGTGCTGCGCATCGGCGGCAAGCCGGCCGCGGCCCTGACATTGACCGGCGACATGCTCAAGGGCGTGATTCCGGTGCTGCTGGCGCGCGAATACGGCTTCGACGACGTGCTGCTCAGCGCCATCGGCCTGGCCGCCTTCCTGGGCCACCTCTACCCGGTGTTCTTCCGCTTCGAAGGCGGCAAGGGCGTGGCCACCGCGCTCGGCGTGCTGCTGACGCTGCACTGGGGCCTCGGCGTGTCCGTGGTGCTGCTCTGGGTGCTGGCGTTCGCGCTCACCCGCATCTCCTCCGTGGGCGCGCTGACCGCATTCATCGCGGCTCCCTTCCTGGCCTGGTGGCTGATGCCGCACGCCATGCTCGGCGTGGTCGGCATGAGCGTGCTGCTGCTGGCGCGGCACAAGCGCAATATCCTGGATCTGCTGTCTGGCAAGGAGCGCAGCTTCCGGAAGCAGTGAGCACCGGGCGCCCGGCGCTCAGTCGATCGCGGACAGCTCGGTCATGGGCCAGCGGGCGCGGACGCTGACGCCGAGACCGACGGTCTCGCCGGCGCGCAGGCGCTGGCAGCCGGCGAAGGCGATCATGGCGCCGTTGTCGGTGCAAAAGGCGGGCGCCGGGTAGAAGGCCTGGCCCCCCATGCCGCGCAGCGCTGCCGCCATGTCGGCGCGCAGGCGCCGGTTGGCGCTGACACCGCCGGCCAGCACGATGCGCTTCAGCCCGGTCTGCTTGAGCGCACGGATGCACTTGCGGATCAGCGTATCCACCGCCGCCGCCTCGAAGCTGGCACAGATGTCGGCGACCTTTTCCGGATAATCCGCGGTCTGCTCGCGCGCGGTCAGCACCGCGGTCTTGAGGCCGCTGAAGGAGAAGTCCAGGCCGGGCCGGTCGAGCATGGGGCGCGGGAAGGCGAAGGCGTCATCCCGGCCCTGCTGCGCGCGGCGCGACACCTCGGGACCGCCGGGATAATTCAGGCCCAGCATCTTAGCGACCTTGTCGAAGGCCTCGCCGGCGGCATCGTCGATGGACTCTCCGAGCAGCTCGTAGCGGCCGATGCCATCCACCCGCATGAGCTGGGTGTGGCCGCCGGAGACCAGCAGGGCGACAAAGGGGAAGGCCGGCGGCTCGGGCTCCAGCAGCGGGGCGAGCAGATGCCCCTCCATGTGATGCACCGGCACCGCCGGCACGCCCCAGGCGTAGGCCAGCGCGCGTGCCATCAGCGCACCGGTGAGCAGCGCGCCGGCGAGCCCGGGACCGGCGGTGTAGGCGATGCCGTCGATGTCGGCCGGCTCGCAGCCGGCCTCGGCCATGACCTCGCGCACCAGCGGCACCAGCTTGCGGATGTGGTCGCGCGAGGCCAGCTCGGGCACCACGCCGCCGTAATCGGCGTGCATGTCGATCTGGCTGTAGAGGCGATGCGCGAGCAGGCCCGCACCGGAACCGCGGCCATCGTCATAGATCGCCACGCCGGTTTCATCACACGAGGTTTCAATGCCCAGCACGCGCATTGCCGTTATCCTGATCGGTTCCGACCACTGTTCAGAAGGCGCGCAGTGTAGCGCCGCGGACCGGGGTTTGCCATTCCGCGGATATCTGGCTAAAATCCGCGCCCCACGCCCGAACGGCGTACCGAAATTGAACAACAGGTGAGCACTCATGCCCCAGGTCAAAGTGAAAGAAGGCGAACCGTTTGACGTCGCCCTGCGTCGTTTCAAGCGTTCCTGCGAAAAGGCCGGCGTGCTGGCTGACGTGCGCAAGCGCGAGTTCTTCGAAAAGCCGACGCAGGAGCGCAAGCGCAAGGCCGCTGCCGCTGTGAAGCGTCACGCCAAGAAAGTGCAGCGCGAAGCCGTCAAGACCGTCCGCCTGTACTGATGCGCCCTGCCCCCGCTGGCGGCCACGCCAGCCACGGGGGCAGACCACCGCAAATCCCGGCATCGCCATGTCCGCACAGCCCACGTTGAAAGCCCGGCTCACCGAGTCCATGAAGGATGCCATGCGCAGCCAGGACAAGGACAGCCTCGGCGTCATCCGCATGGCGCTGGCCGCTTTCAAGCAGATCGAAGTCGACGAACGCATCGAGCTCGATGACGCGCGCTCGCTCGCCGTGCTCGAGAAGCTGGTCAAGCAGCGCCGCGAGTCCGCGACCGCCTTCGAGTCCGCCGGCCGCCAGGAGCTGGCCGCCCGCGAACAGGCCGAGATCGTCGTGCTGCAGCGCTTCCTGCCGGTGCCGCTGTCGGAAGACGAGCTGGCGGCGCTGATCTCTGCCGCCATCGCCGAAGCCGGGGCGACCTCCGCGCGCGACATGGGCAAGGTCATGAACCTGCTCCGCCCCATGGTCGCCGGTCGTGCCGATGTCGGCGCGCTGTCGCAGCTGGTCAAGACCAGGCTGGCCTCCTGAGCGCCGCCCGGCGTTCGTTTGCGCCGGCAACCACGCAAGATCACCCGCGTCACCACCTGTCGCGCCGCCATGATTGCGGCCCGGCCACCCGCTGACGCACACTCAGCATCCTCCTGATCCGGACGAGCGCCGCATGGCCGAAGGACGCATTCCGCAGTCGTTCATCGACGAGGTGCTGCTGCGCACCGATATCGTCGATCTCGTCGACGCGCGCGTGAAGCTCAAGCGCGCCGGCAAGAACTACAGCGCCTGCTGCCCCTTCCATCAGGAAAAGAGCCCCTCGTTCACGGTCAACCGCGAGAAGCAGTTCTATTACTGCTTCGGCTGCGGCGCCACCGGCAACGCCATCAGCTTCCTGATGGAACATGACCGGCTCGACTTCATCGACAGCCT
The DNA here is from genome assembly GCF_002943415.1 of Amnimonas aquatica. Classification (GTDB taxonomy): domain Bacteria; phylum Pseudomonadota; class Gammaproteobacteria; order Pseudomonadales; family Moraxellaceae; genus Perlucidibaca; species Perlucidibaca aquatica_A. The sequence goes on from NZ_PTQZ01000041.1 coordinate 5,558, forward strand.
CAAGCAGCTCGCCGGCGCCGCCGGCCTGAGCCTGCCGGAGACGCGCGAGGCCGGCGGCGCACCCCGCGAGTCGCACCAGCCGCTGTTCGACGCCCTGGATGCCGCCGCCGCCCACTTCGAACAGCAGCTGCGCGTCGCCCCGGCGCGCGATCGCGCGGTGCGCTACCTGCAGGGACGCGGCGTCACCGGGGCGGTCGCCAAGCATTTCCGCCTCGGCTACGCGCCGCCGGGCTGGGACAACCTGCTGCAGGGCCTGGGCGCACAGCCCGGCCTGCGCGAGCAGCTGCTGACCGCCGGCCTGCTGATCCGCAACGAGCAGCGCCAGTCGGTCTACGATGCCATGCGCGACCGCGTGATCTTCCCGATCCGCGACTTCCGCGGCCGCGTGATCGCCTTCGGCGGCCGCGTGCTCAACGATGACAAGCCCAAGTACCTGAACTCGCCGGAATCGCCGGTGTTCCACAAGGGCCAGGAGCTCTACGGCCTGTACGAGGCACGCCAGTCCGGCAAGCTCAGCCGCCTGCTGGTGGTCGAAGGCTACATGGACGTGGTGGCGCTGGCCCAGTTCGGCATTCCGGAAGCCGTGGCCACGCTGGGCACGGCCACCAGCACCGCGCACATCGAGCGCCTGTTCCGCGTCGTCTCCGATGTGGTGTTCTGTTTCGATGGCGATGCCGCCGGCCGCCGCGCCGCCTGGCGCGCGCTGGAGAACGCCCTGCCCGCCCTGCGCGACGGCAGCAGCGTGCGCTTCCTGTTCCTGCCCGATGGCGAAGACCCGGACAGCCTGGTGCGCCGGGAAGGCCCCGAGCTGTTCCGGGCGCGCATCGACGCCGAGTCGGTGCCGCTGACCGAACAGCTGTTCCGCCACCTCGGCGAGAACATTTCGCTGGACACGCTGGAGGGCCGCTCGCGCCTCGCCAAGGAAGCCCTGCCGCTGCTCGCGCTGGTGCCGGAAAGCCTGTTCCGCACCTTGCTGCTGCAACGCCTGGGCGAGCTCACCGCGCTGCCGGTCGAAGTCCTCGAGAAGCAGCTCGCCGGCAGTGCCGGCCAGACGCGCGGCAGCGTGGCCGGCGCCACCGCCCCCCGGGAGTCATCGGCGGCCCCGGCCGACGAACCGCCGGCCTGGCATGGCGACGACCGACCCGACTTCGACGACNGTGCGCCTGCTGCTGCGCGACCCCTCCCAGGCCATCCGCTGGCCGGACGAGCTGCTGGCAGACCTCGACGATCCCGAGAGCGGCCTGCTGCGCCAGCTCGCCGCCGAGCTGCGGCGGCAGCCGGTGCGCTCGGTCGCCGCGCTGCTCGGCAGCTGGCACGGCAGCCCCGAGGGCGAGGCGCTGGGCGCCATCGCCGCCGCCGACAGCCTGGCACCGGCAGGCGACAGCCAGCTCGAGGCCGACGCCCTGTTGCACCGGCTGCGCCAGCGCGCGCTGGATGCCCGGGTCGACCGACTGAGTCGCGACCTGCAGCAAAGCCCGAGCCGGGAAACCCTTCAGGCGCTCACCGAACTGAAGCGCCAGCAGACCGAGCTGATGCGCGACCGCCCCGGTCCGGGCGACGCCTGACACAGCACTTTGCTGACAATACACACAGCGGAAGCATATAATTCCGCTCTTGATTTGCACCCGTTGCGCGAGGCGCCCGATGAGCAGCACCCCCCAAGACCCGCAGAACCTGAACAAGACGGACATCGAAGCCGGTGACGGCGAGCCGATCGACCAGGAAAAGCGCAACTCGCAACTGGCAGCGCTGATCGCCCGCGGCAAGGAACAGGGCTTCCTGACCTACGGCGAGGTCAATGACCACCTGCCGGAGTCGGTGACCGAAAGCGAGCAGATCGAAGACATCATCCAGATGCTCAACGACCTCGGCATTCCGGTGCACGAGCGCGCCCCCGAGGCCGACGACCTGATGCGCGAGGAAACCCCGGAAGCCAGCGACGACGAGCTGGCCGCCGAGGAAGCCGCCGCCGTGCTGGCGTCGGTGGAGAACGAGCCGGGCCGCACCACCGACCCTGTGCGCATGTACATGCGTGAAATGGGCACCGTCGAGCTGCTCACCCGCGAAGGCGAGATCGCCATCGCCAAGCGCATCGAAGACGGCATCCGCGATGTGCTCAACGCCATGGCCTGGTGGCCGGGCGCGGTCGAGCTGCTGCTCACCGAGTTCGATGCCGTCGAAGCCGGCGAACGCCGCATCGGCGATGTCATCGCCGGCTTCCTCGATCCGGACGACGGCAACGCCGCCGCCGAGGTCGACGAGGAAACCGCCATGGCCGCCCTCTCCGGCGGTGGCAGCGAAAAGGCCAAGGCCGAAGCCGCCGATGACGACGAGGAAGAGAGCGAAGGCAGCGACGACGACAGCGAAAGCGACACCGGCCTCGACATGGAAATGGTGCGCGAGCGCTTCGAGGCGCTGCGCAGGCAGTTCGCCAAGGCCGAGAATGCCGGCAAGCGCGGCCGCGACAGCAAGGGCTGGCAGACCGCCATGCAGGAGCTGGCCGACCTGTTCATGATGTTCAAGCTGACCCCGCGCGTGTACGACGGCATCTCCGATCACATCCGCGACAGCGTCGACTCCATCCGCGCCCAGGAACGCGCCATCATGCTGGCCTGCGTACGCCGCGCCAAGATGGACCGCGCCACCTTCCTCGCCGACTTCCCCGGCAACGAGACCAACCTGGCCTGGCTCGACGAAGAGCTGGTCAAGCGCAAGACGCTGGCCAAGGCGCTGGAGCCGCAGCGCGAGGACATCGTCCGCGCCCAGACCCGTCTGGCCGAAATCGAGGTCGCGCACGCGCTGACCATTGCCGAGATCAAGGACATCAGCCGCCGCGTCAGCGTCGGCGAGGCCAAGGCCCGCCGCGCCAAGAAGGAAATGGTCGAGGCCAACCTGCGCCTGGTCATCTCCATCGCGAAGAAGTACACCAACCGCGGCCTGCAGTTCCTCGACCTGATCCAGGAAGGCAACATCGGCCTGATGAAGGCGGTGGACAAGTTCGAGTACCGCCGCGGCTTCAAGTTCTCGACCTACGCCACCTGGTGGATCCGCCAGGCCATCACCCGCTCCATCGCCGACCAGGCGCGCACCATCCGCATTCCGGTGCACATGATCGAGACCATCAACAAGCTCAATCGCGTGTCGCGCCAGATGCTGCAGGAAATGGGCCGCGAGCCGACGCCGGAAGAGCTGGGCGAGCGCCTGGACATGCCGGAAGACAAGGTCCGCAAGGTGCTGAAGATCGCCAAGGAACCGATCTCCATGGAAACGCCGATCGGCGACGATGAGGACAGCCACCTCGGCGACTTCATCGAGGACACCCTCATGGTGTCCCCGGTCGACGCCGCCACCGCGGAAGGCCTGCGCGAAGCCACCCGCGAAGTGCTGGAGAACCTGACGCCGCGCGAAGCCAAGGTGCTGCGCATGCGCTTCGGCATCGACATGAACACCGACCACACGCTGGAAGAGGTCGGCAAGCAGTTCGACGTCACCCGCGAGCGCATCCGTCAGATCGAGGCCAAGGCGCTGCGCAAGCTGCGCCACCCGAGCCGCTCGGAGCACCTGCGCTCGTTCCTCGACAGCGAATGATCGCGGCGCCGTGAACAAACGCGCCGTGAACAAAAAAGGGCCCTTCGGGGCCCTTTTTCATGCTGGCTGAACCGCTCATCCGCAAGACGGGCACACCCGCGCGCCGGCATGGCAGCATAAACCCGCCGGATGCCGGCAGCTCACGAGGATCACCATGAAACACCGCCTGCTTGCCACCGCGCTTCTGCTGCTGCCACCGTCCGCCGTGCTTGCCGATGCGCCCGCCTTCGACCGCCCCGGCATCGGCTTCGGCACCACCGTGCTGCCTGTGGGCAGCCTGGCCTGGGAACAGGGTCTTCCCGATGTCACGCGCCTGAAGGCGGATGGCGACCGGAGCACACGGTACGACGCCAACACGCTGATCCGTTACGGGCTGCACGAGAAGGTCGAGCTTCAGCTCGGCGGCGCGATCCGCAGCCGCCTGGAAGAGAAGAGCGCCGGCGGCGTCCGCGACAGCGCGACCGGAACCGGCGACCTCAGCGCAGCCGTCAAGGCCGTGCTGCCCTCGGATCAC
>NZ_PTQZ01000042.1 GCF_002943415.1 Amnimonas aquatica
GGTGGGCAAGGGTGGCGCGCACCACCGCCTCGGCATCGGTCATGACCTTGCCGTGGCCGGGCAGCAGGGCGCGCAGGCCCAGCGGCAGCAGCAGGCGCAGCGAGCGCATGTAGTCGGTCAGGCGGCCGTGCGGGGGAATGATGACCACCGTCGATCCCTGGATCAGGTGGTCGCCGGTGATCAGCCAGCCTTCCTGCGGGTCGTGGAAGCACAGGTGGTTCTCGACGTGCCCGGGCGTGTGCACGATGTGCAGCGGCCAGCCCAGCGCCTCCCAGCGCTCGCCGTCGGCGAGCACCCGGTCGAAGCGGGTGTCGCGGTCCTGGGTGGGGTCGCCGTCCAGCGGCGGCATGCCCAGCACGCTGGCGCCGCTGGACGCGACCAGTGCCAGGCAGCCCGGCGAGTGATCGCGGTGCGTGTGGGTGAGCAGGATGTGGCGCAGCGGCAGGCCGCAGGCCGCCACGGCGGCGAGCAGGGCGTCGCGGTGGGCGTCGTCGGCGGGGCCGGGGTCGACCACGGCGCAGCAGTCATGGCCGATGAGCAGATAGCTGTTGGTGCCGGGGCCGGTCATCAGTCCGGGGTTGGCGGCGGTGATGCGCCACACGCGCGGCGACAGCACGACGGCGGTCTCCGGGGCGATGGCGAGTTCCGATACCGCGTTGTCCATGGGTGCATCCTTGAAGCAGGTGGGGCGGCGCCCACTATACTAGCTGCCCGTTCGCACGACATGTCCCGCGGAGTGACCCATGCTGATCGTTGTTTCACCGGCCAAGACGCTGGACTATGAATCGCCGCTGCCGGCAGCGCTGCCGCCGCTGACGCGGCCGGACTTCCTGGCCGATTCCGCCGAGCTGATCGCCATCCTGCGCCAGAAGACGCCGGCCGAGATCGCCACGCTGATGTCGCTGTCGGACAAGCTGGCCGCGCTCAACGTCGCGCGCTACCAGGGCTGGCAGCCGGACTACGACCAGCCCGATGCCCGTCCGGCGGTGTTCGCCTTCAAGGGCGATGTCTACACCGGACTGGAAGTCGAGGGCTTCTCCGCCGCCGACCTCGAGCGCGCGCAGTCGCACCTGCGCATCCTCTCCGGTCTCTACGGGCTGCTGCGCCCGCTCGACCTCATGCTGCCCTACCGTCTGGAGATGGGCACCGACCTGCCCAACGGCCGCGGCCGCCATCTCTACGACTTCTGGGGCGACCGCATCACCGAGGCGCTGCAGGCGGCGCTGGCGGCCCAGGGTGACGAGGTGCTGGNTACTTCCGTTCGGTGAACGCGAAGAAGCTGCAGGCGCGGGTGATCACGCCGCAGTTCCGCGACGAGAAGAACGGCCAGTACAAGATGATCAGCTTTTTCGCCAAGAAGGCGCGCGGGCGCATGAGCGCCTGGCTGCTGCAGAACCGCATCGAGCGTGTCGAGGACCTGCGCGGCTACGAAGTCGACGGCTACCGCTACAGCCTCGAGCTGTCGAAGGCCGACGACCCCGTGTTCATCCGCGACGCCGGCGCCTGAGGCGGCTTGCGGGGGCGCGGGGCGGGGCTGTCCGGCCGCTGATGGAGCGGTCTTCGCGCCGCCGGCACCACCCGTCCGGTGCGCGCCGGACGGGCAAGACTGGAATGATTCGCACCAAAGGCCTTAGAATCGCCGCCTTCTTACACACCCTGAGAGGAACCTCACCGTGTCCGTCGAAACCATCAAGGCGCTGCAGGCCGACCACTTCGGCCGCTGGAAGAACCGTGAAGCCATCGCCGAATCCATGATTCCGCTGATCGGCGCGCTTTACCGCGAGCGCAATGTCGTCACCACGGTCTTCGGCCGCGCCCTGGTCAACCGCTCGGTGATCCAGATCCTCAAGTACCACCGCCGCGTGCGCATGATCGCCGGCGACCTGTCGGTGGTCGACACCTTCCCGATCCTCGAGATCGTCAACAGCCTGAATCTGGGCCCGTGCCAGGTCGACCTCGGCAAGATTGCCATCGACTACCGCGAGCACGGTGCCGGCCAGGACCTGCGCGCCTTCGTCGAGAAGGCCGTGCAGCCGGGCGTCGGCCTGGCCCAGCAGGGCGAGCCGCGTGATGTCGTGCTCTACGGCTTCGGCCGCATCGGCCGCATCCTGGCCCGCCTGCTGATCGAGAAGGCCAGCAACCACGGCGGCCTGCGCCTGCGTGCCATCGTGGTGCGCAAGACCACCGACGACGACCTGCAGAAGCGCGCCTCGCTGCTGCGCCGCGACTCCATCCACGGCCCGTTCGAAGGCACCATCGCGGTGGATGAAGAGAACGACGCCATCATCGCCAACGGCAACTTCATCAAGGTCATCTACGCCGGCAAGCCGGAAGACATCGACTACACCCAGTACGGCATCGACAATGCGCTGCTGATCGACAACACCGGCAAGCTCAAGGACAGCGAAGGCCTCGGTCGCCACCTGACCTGCGCCGGCGTCAGCCGCGTGATCCTGACCGCGCCGGCCAAGGGCGACATCAAGAACATCGTCTACGGTGTCAACAACGACACCATCACCGATGCCGACACCATCCTGTCTGCCGCGTCCTGCACCACCAACGCCATCACCCCGGTGCTGAAGGTCATGAACGAGCAGTACGGCATCCTCGCCGGCCACGTCGAGACCGTGCACTCGTTCACCAACGACCAGAACCTGATCGACAACTACCACAAGGCCGACCGTCGCGGCCGCTCCGCCGTGCTCAACATGGTCATCACCGAGACCGGTGCCGCCAAGGCCGTCGCCAAGGCGCTGCCGGAGCTGCTGGGCAAGCTCACCGGCAACTCGATCCGCGTGCCGACCCCGAACGTGTCCATGGCCATCCTCAGCCTGACGCTGGAGAAGTCGGCCAGCAAGGAAGAGATCAACGAGTACCTGCGCAACGTCTCGCTGCACTCCAACCTGCAGGAGCAGATCGACTATACCAACTCGACGGAAGCCGTTTCGTCGGATTTCATCGGTTCGCGCTCGGCCGGTGTCTACGACGCCCAGGCCACCATCGTGAACGGCAACCGCGCCAACCTCTACGTCTGGTACGACAACGAGATGGGCTACAGCTGCCAGGTCATGCGCATCGCCGAGCAGATTGCCGGCACGCACTACCTCGCGCTGCCGCAGGAAGGCTGACATTTGTCAGGCTGAGGCCTGCAATTTGTCGAAAGAACAGGGGCATATGCCCCTGTTCTGCTTTTCGGGCAAGACTTTTTGCCTATAATCCCTCACATAGCACATGCGTAACCGAGGCCGAGGAGCCCGGCAAGAAATCGCAAGCGCTGGTTCAAAACAATAACTGCTCGCTGGAAATCATCATGATCAAGATCAGGCGAGGGCTGGATCTCCCGCTGTCGGGAGCCCCTGTCCAGGAGCTTGGCGGGTCCGTGCCGGTGCGTGCCGTGGCCCTGCTGGGCGCGGACTATCCTGGACTGCAGCCCACCATGAAGGTCGCCGAGGGTGACCGCGTTGTCGCCGGACAGGCCCTGTTCGCGGACAAGAAGAATCCCGAGGTGGTCTACACCGCGCCGGCCACCGGCCGTGTCCGCGCCATCAATCGCGGCGCGCGCCGTGTCTTCCTCTCCCTGGTCATCGACATCGAACCTGACAGCAGCGAATCCGTGGTTTTCACGGCGCACGACCGCGCGGGACTGGCGGGTCTGGACGCCGTGAAGGTGGGTGCCCAGCTGATCGAATCCGGCCTCTGGACGGCGCTGCGCACGCGCCCATACAGCAAGGTGCCGGTGCCCGGCAGCACGCCGTCCGCGATCTTCGTCAATGCCATGGACAGCAATCCGCTGGCCGCCGATCCGGCAGTGGTGATCGGCCTCGACGAGCAGGCCTTCGTCGATGGACTGACGGTGCTGTCGCGGCTCTCGCCTGCGCTGCTGGTCGCACGTGCGCCGGACGCCACTTTCGCCACCGGCCCGGCCCGGGTCGAGAGCTTCAGCGGGCCGCACCCCGCCGGGCTGGTAGGCACGCACATCCATTTCATGCATCCGGTCTCGGCCACGCGCACGGTCTGGCACCTGAACTATCAGGATGTCATGGCCATCGGCCGCCTGTTTGTCACCGGCCGGCTCGACAGCAGCCGCGTGATCTCCCTGGGCGGGCCTGTGGTGCGCCAGCCGCGTCTGCTGCGCACGCTGGCGGGCGCCTCCCTGGCTGACTTGACGGCGGGCCAGCTGCAGCCGGGCGACAATCGCGTGATTTCCGGTTCCGTGCTGTCCGGTCGCCATGGTGCGGACAGCGAGGCCTACCTGGGTCGTTACCATCTCCAGGTCTCCGTGCTGGCCGAAGACCGGGATCGTGAGCTGCTGCACTATCTGCGCCCCGGCACCCACCGCAGTTCGGTGCTCAACCTGTACCTGGGCAAGTTCCTGCGCAAGTCCTTCGACATGACCACCAGCACCAACGGCTCCGAGCGCGCCATGGTGCCGGTCGGCACTTACGAGCAGGTCATGCCGCTGGACATCCTGCCGACCCAGCTGCTGCGCAGCCTGATCGTCGGTGATACCGACCAGGCCCAGGCACTGGGCTGCCTGGAGCTGGACGAAGAGGACCTGGCGCTGTGCACCTACGCCTGTCCCGGCAAGTACGAATACGGTCCCATCCTGCGCGATGTGCTGACCCGCATCGAGAAGGAGGGCTGAGCCGATGAGCTGGCTGAAGAACAAACTCGACGCCATGGCGCCCGATTTCCAGAAAGGCGGCAGGCATGAAAGCTGGGCAGCGCTCTTCGAGGCCGTGGACACCTTCTTCTACAGTCCGAGGAAGGTCACCCACGCGGCTGCGCATGTGCGCGACTCCATCGATCTCAAGCGCATCATGATCATCGTCTGGGCAGCGACTTTTCCGGCCATGTTCCTGGGCATGTGGAATGTCGGCAACCAGGCGCTGACGCTGCTGGCCAACGTGCCCGGCGCCACCCCGGACCAGCTTACCGATGCCTGGCGCGTGTGGGCGATCGGCCTGGTCGCCGGCTTCGACCACCGCAGCTGGTGGGACTGCCTGGTCTACGGCGCGAGCTATTTCCTGCCCATCTATCTGGTGACCTTCATTGTCGGCGGCTTCTGGGAGGTGCTGTTCGCGCAGAAGCGCGGCCACGAGGTCAACGAGGGTTTCTTCGTCACTTCCGTGCTGTTCGCGTTGGTGTGTCCGCCGACCATCCCGCTCTGGCAGGTCGCGCTGGGCATCAGCTTCGGTGTCGTGATCGCGAAGGAAGTCTTCGGCGGCACCGGCAAGAACTTCGTCAACCCGGCGCTGGCCGGTCGTGCCTTCCTGTTCTTCGCCTACCCTGCGCAGATGTCCGGCGATACGGTCTGGACCGCTGGCAGCCCGGCGCTGTGGAGCCAGGCGGTCGATGGCTACACCGGGGCCACCGCGCTGGGCCAGGCCAATGCGGTCGGCTACGAGCACATGCAGCGACTGGGCGAGCACGGCTTGCAGCCGCTGACGTGGTGGGATGCCTTCTTCGGCAGCCTGCCCGGTTCGGTGGGCGAGGTGTCGACCCTGGCCATCCTTGCCGGCGCGGTCATCCTGCTCGGCACCCGGGTCGCCTCGTGGCGCATCATGGCCGGCGTTCTGGCCGGCCTGATCGCCATCTCGCTGCTGTTCAACGCCATCGGCTCGGACACCAACCCGATGTTCGCCATGCCCTGGCACTGGCATTTCGTGCTCGGCGGCTTCGCTTTCGGCATGGTGTTCATGGCCACCGACCCCGTATCCGCTTCCATGACCAACACCGGCCGCTGGATCTTCGGTTTCGTCGCCGGCGCCATGGCGGCGCTGATCCGCATCGTCAATCCGGCTTACCCGGAAGGCATGATGCTGGCCATCCTGTTCGCCAACCTCACCGCGCCGCTGATCGACTATTTCGTGGTGCAGGCCAACATCAAGCGGAGGGCGGCGCGCCATGGCTAAGGAATCCAATGCCAAGACCATCACCGTGGCGGTGGTGCTGTCGGTGGTCTGCTCGATCGCGCTGGCCGCCGCGGTGACCCTGCTCAAGCCCATCCAGGAAACCAACCGCGCGCTGGACAAGCAGCGCAAGATCCTCGCTGCCGCCGGCGTGCTTGCCGAAGGCGAGGGCAGTCCCGAGCAGGTGCGCGGCGAGTTCGCGAAGCTCGAGCGCTATCTGGTCGACCTAGACAGTGGCGATTATCGTCGCGTCGATCTGGATGACCGTTTCGACCAGCGCCGCGCCACCAAGGAGCCCGCGGCCTCCATCGCCCTCAGCGCCGATCAGGATGTCGCCGGCCTCAAGCGCCGGGCACTGCAGGCCGACATCTATGTGCTCCGGGGCGCCGACGGCAAGGCCGAGCGCATCGTGCTTCCGGTGTCCGGCTACGGCCTGTGGTCCACCCTCTACGGCTATCTCGTGCTGGGCAGTGACGGCAGCACGGTCGCCGGCATCACTTTCACCGAGCATGCCGAGACACCGGGTCTGGGCGGCGAGGTCGACAACCCGAAGTGGCAGGCGAGCTGGGTCGGCAAGCAGGTCTATGGCGACGGTGGCGGCAGGCCGCTGCTGGCGCTGCACAAGGGCGTGAATCCGGAAAAGCCGGAGGCCGTTCATCAGATAGATGCCCTGTCGGGGGCCACGCTGACCAGCAACGGGGTGACCCACCTGCTGCAGTTCTGGATGGGAGACCTGGGTTTCCGCAAGTTCCTCGACAAGGTTCGCGAGACAGGAGTCTGACCATGTCCGACAAGCAAAGCATCCGCGACATCGTGATCCAGCCCATCCTGAACACCAATCCGGTGGTGTTCCAGGTGCTGGGCATCTGTTCCGCGCTGGCGGTGACGTCGAACATGAAGACGGCGCTGGCCATGTCCATCGGCCTGACCGTGGTCACGGCGTTCTCGAACCTGTTCGTGTCGGTGATCCGCAACGTCATTCCGAACTCCATCCGCATCATCGTGCAGATGGTGGTGGTGGCGTCGCTGGTGATCATCGTAGACCAGTTCCTGCAGGCGTTCGCGCCGGCCATCTCGAAGCAGATGTCGGTGTTCGTTGGCCTGATCATCACCAACTGCATCGTCATGGGGCGTCTCGAGGCTTTCGCCATGAAGAACCCGCCCGGTGTCAGCTTCATGGACGGGCTCGGCAACGGCCTGGGGTATTCCGCGCTGCTGCTGGTGGTGGGCACCATCCGCGAGATCTTCGGCTCCGGCACCTGGTTCGGCCTGCCGGTGCTGCCGACCCTGTCGCAGGGGGGCTGGTATCTGCCGAACGGTCTGATGCTGCTGCCGCCGTCAGCCTTCTTCCTGATCGGCCTCATCATCTGGGCCCTGCGCAGCTGGAAGACGGTGCAGCAGGAGAAGGACGAGTTCAGCATCGCGCCGAACTCCAAGGCCCAGCGGTCGCACTGAACGGAGCGGAATCATGGAACATTACCTGAGTCTTTTCGTCCGCTCGGTCTTCGTCGAGAACATGGCCCTGGCGTTCTTCCTGGGCATGTGCACTTTCCTGGCCATTTCCAAGAAAGTGCAGACCTCCGTCATGCTGGGCATCGCGGTGGTGGTGGTCATGGGTCTGACCATGCCCATCAACAACCTGGCCTTCAATTACCTGCTCAAGCCGGGCGCGCTGGCCTGGACCGGGGTGGCCGACGCGGATGCCATCGACCTCAGCTTCCTGTCGCTGCTGGTCTATATCTGCACCATCGCCGCTTTCGTCCAGATACTGGAAATGGTGCTCGACAAGTACGTGCCGTCGCTTTACAACGCGCTGGGCATCTTCCTGCCGCTGATCACGGTGAACTGCGCCATCCTCGGTGGTGCGCTGTTCATGCAGCAGCGTGAGTACGACCTGCCGGAGAGCGTGGTGTTCGGCATCGGCGCGGGTCTGTCATGGGCACTGGCCATCGCGCTGCTGGCGGGCATCCGCGAAAAACTGAAGTACAGCGACGTGCCCGCCGGCCTCAAGGGCCTGGGCATCACCTTCATCACCGTGGGGCTGATGTCGCTGGGCTTCATGTCGTTCTCCGGCATCCAGCTCTAAGGGGGAGATCATGTCTACCGAATACATCCTCATCCTGAGCATGCTCATGTTCACCGGCATCGTGGTGGCGCTGGTGCTGGTCATTCTCGCTGCGCGCTCGAAGCTGGTTTCCGCCGGCAGCGTGGTGCTGGAAATCAACGACGACCCCGAAAAACGGGTCGAGGTCAGCAGCGGCGGCAAGCTGCTGGGCGCGCTCGCCGATCAGAAGGTCTTCCTGTCCTCCGCCTGTGGCGGCGGTGGCTCCTGCGGCCAGTGCCGCGTGCGCGTGAAGTCCGGTGGCGGTGACATTCTGCCCACCGAGGAGCCGCATTTCACCAAGCGCGAGATCAAGGATGGCTGGCGCCTGGGCTGCCAGCTCCAGGTCAAGCAGGACATGTGCATCGAGCTCGACGAGGAGCTCTTCGGGGTCAAGCGCTGGGAGTGCGAGGTCGTTTCCAATGACAACGTCGCCACCTTCATCAAGGAGCTGACTCTGAAGCTGCCCGAGGGCGAGGACGTGCATTTCCGTGCTGGCGGCTACGTGCAGCTGGAGGTCCCGCCCTACGAGTGCGACTTCAAGGACATGGACATTCCCGAGGAGTATCGTGGCGACTGGGAGCGTTTCAATCTGTTCAGCCTGAAGTCCAGGACCAGCGAGCCCACCATTCGCGCCTACTCCATGGCGAACTACCCGGACGAGAAGGGCATCCTCAAGTTCAACATCCGCATCGCGACGCCGCCGCTGCGCCAGCTGAACGAAATCCCGCCGGGCAAGATGTCCTCGTACGTGTTTTCGCGCAAGCCTGGCGACAAGGTCACGGTGTTCGGCCCCTTCGGCGAGTTCTTCGCCAAGGATACCCAGGCCGAAATGGTGTTCATCGGCGGTGGCGCCGGCATGGCGCCCATGCGCTCGCACATCTTTGACCAGCTCAAGCGCCTGGGCTCGAAGCGCAAGATCAGCTTCTGGTATGGCGCTCGCTCGCTGCGCGAGACCTTCTACATGGAGGAGTACGACCAGCTTGCCGCCGAAAATCCCAATTTCGCGTGGCATCTGGCGCTGTCCGAGCCGCAACCCGAGGACAACTGGACCGGCTATACCGGCTTCATCCACAACGTGCTCTACGAGAACTATCTCAGGGATCACCCGGCTCCCGAGGACTGCGAGTTCTACATGTGCGGTCCGCCGGTCATGAACGCCGCCGTGATCAAGATGCTGGAGGAGCTGGGTGTCGACCGCGAAAACATCCTGCTCGATGACTTCGGTGGCTGAGCACCGCCGCCCCCTCCGGCTCGGCCTTGCCGCGCTGCTGCTGGCGCTGCTGGCCGGTTGCTCCCGCCAGCCTCCAGAGCCGGTGGTGCTGGGCGGTGTCGCCTATCACAGCATGAACTGGCAGGCGCGGGTCGCCGCGCTGCCCGAAGGCATGACCGCGACTGCCCTGCAGGCCCGCCTGCAATCGCGGCTGGATGCCGCCAATGCCGTGCTGTCCACGTATCAGCCTGATACCGAGCTGATGCTGCTGAATGCCGCGCCGGCGGGTGACTGGCAGCCTGTCGGGCCGTTGCTGGGTAGAACCCTTCAGCGTGCGCTGAAGGTCAGCGCCGCGACCGACGGCATCTACGATGTCACGGTGGCGCCACTGGTGAATCTCTGGGGCTTCGGGCCCGGCGCGCGG
>NZ_PTQZ01000043.1 GCF_002943415.1 Amnimonas aquatica
GCTGGCGTCCGTGCAGGCGGCTCTGGCGCAGGCCTGGCCGGTGTTCCAGGCCGAGGTCGGGGTCTACCGCACGGCCAGCATCGCCCTGGGCGGGCTGCCGCAGGGCAAGGTCAGGGTCGAATACCTGCCGGATGACGCGGTGAACGAGCGCGCCCGCAATATCGTGCAGATCGAGGGCGACAGCATCCGCTCGCACGAGCTGTTCACCGACAAGCCGCTGGGCGAGCAGTGGACCAGTTCCTGGAAGTTCCTGCACACCGGCCGCTACTGGGGCTGGCCGGGCCAGCTGCTGCTGTTCCTGAGCAGCCTGGCGCTGCCGGTGTTCGCCGTGGTCGGCATGCGGCTCTATTTCACCCGCCCGAGGCGCTGACGACCACGCCCGCCGGGCGCCACCGCCGCGACATGAAAAAGCCCGCATGCAGCGGGCTTTTTCATGTGCCTGGCGGCGTGCGCGTTCAGGCGCTGCGGCGCAGGAACAGCGGGGAGGGCTGGTCCGCCGAGGCGTGGTAGACCTCGTGGAAGTCCTGCAGGCCCTTGAGCGCCACTTCGGCATCCTTGTCGTCGCGGATGGCGAAAGCGTCGAAACCGACACGGCTCTGGTAGAACAGCGTGTCCTTGAACACGTCGCCGACCGCGCGCAGCTCGCCCTTGTAGCCGTAGCGGGTGCGCAGCAGATAGGCGGTGGAGTAGCCGCGACCGTCGGCGAAGGCCGGGAACTCGACCGCCACCAGGTCGAGCTGGTGCACGACGTCGGCGATGGCTTCGGCGAACTGGTCGGGCTTGATCTGCACGCCCTTGCTGCCGGCATGGCCGAGCACCTGCTCGCGGTGTGCCTGCAGGGTCTCCAGCGACACCAGCACATCGCCGGCGGGCAGGGTCAGCACGCCGTCGACCGGTTCGGCGACCTGGTAGCTGTCGGTGACGATGGCACCGGACTTAATCAGCGTTGGCATAGACACGCTCCTTGAACACGGCGATGCCGACACGGCGGTAGGTGGCCAGGAAGGCTTCGCCCGGCTGGCGCAGATCGAGATAGGTNCGGCGTTGCCGCCCAGCGAGACCTGGTAGAACTCCGAGCCCTTCTTGTCGACGCCGAGAATGCCGATGTGGCCGACATGGTGGTGGCCGCAGGCGTTCATGCAGCCCGAGATGTTGAGGTCGATCGGACCCAGGTCGTAGACCTCTTCCAGGTCGTGGTAGCGGCGCTGGATGGCCTCGGCGATGGGGATCGACTTGGCGTTGGCCAGCGAGCAGTAGTCGCCGCCAGGGCAGCAGATGATGTTGGTCAGGAAGCCGAGGTTGGCGGTGTCGAAGCCGAGACGGCGCAGCTCGGCGTGCAGCGCCTGCAGGTCGGCCTGCTTCACGTCGGCGAGCACGATGTTCTGTTCGTGCGTGGTGCGCAGCTCGCCGAAGCTGTAGCGGTCGGCGAGGTCGGCCACGACCTCCATCTGCTCAGAGGTGATGTCGCCCGGTGCCAGGCCGGTGCGCTTCAGCGACAGGGTGACGATGGCGTAGCCCGGCACCTTGTGCGCCGACACGTTGCGATGCACCCAGTTGTCGAAGATGGCGTCGCCGGCGCGGGCGGCGGCCAGTTCCGGCGCCACCGCGGGCAGGGTCTCGTAGGGCGGCTCGGTGAAGAAGCCGGCCAGGCGACGGAATTCGCTGTCGGGCACGGTCAGCGGCCCGCCCTGCAGGTGCTTGAACTCGGCCGCGACCTGTTCGGCAAAGACCTCGGGGGTCAGTGCCTTGACCAGGATCTTGATGCGCGCCTTGTACTTGTTGTCGCGCCGGCCGTGCAGGTTGTACACGCGCAGCACGGCGTCGAGGTAGGCGATCAGGTCCTGGCGCGGCAGGAACTCGCGGATCACCGAGCCGATGATGGGCGTGCGGCCGAGGCCGCCGCCGACCATGATGCGGTAGCCGACTTCACCGGCCTCGTTGCGCACGATGTACACGCCGATGTCGTGCAGCTGGGTGGCGGCACGGTCGAACTCGGGCTGCGCGTTCACGGCGATCTTGAACTTGCGCGGCAGGAAGGCGAATTCCGGGTGGAAGGTCGACCACTGGCGGATCAGCTCGCAGGTCGGGCGCGGGTCCTCGATCTCCCCGGCGATGACGCCGGCGAACTGGTCGGTGGTGGTATTGCGGATGCAGTTGCCGCTGGTCTGGATGGCATGCATCTCGACCGTGGCCAGCTCGGCCAGGATCTCCGGCACGTCGGCGACGGCCGGCCAGTTGAGCTGGAAATTCTGGCGCGTGCTGACATGGGCGTAGCCGCGGTCGTAGCGGCGGGCGATGTCGGCGATCCTGCGCAGCTGGCGGCTGGCGAGCATGCCGTAGGGCACGGCGATGCGCAGCATGGGCGCATAGCGCTGCACATAGAGGCCGTTCTGCAAGCGCAGCGGGCGGAACTCGTCCTCGCTCAGCTGGCCGGCGAGGTAACGGGCGGTCTGGTCGCGGAACTGCGCGACGCGGTCGTCGACAATTCGCTGGTCGTACGCATCGTAACGATACATTTCTGGGGAAATTCCACGTGGTTTTCTAGCGACCGCAAGAATAGCAGGGGTATTTCCATAGGGAAAATGGAAATTCCTGACGGTATTTATCAGAAATACTGCTATGAGGATGCCGACGGCTGGCAGCGAAGGAATGCCGGGCAGGCAGTGCAGGGCGCATGATCCGCCTTTTGTCGGACAATCAGCCAGGGTCTGGCGGGGCTCGGGTGCTGTGCTAGCATAGCCGGTCATGTCAGGCAGGTCGGACTTTCATCGAAATCATGAGTTTTCGCGCGAACGAGAGCCTGGCGGAGCAGATTGCGCATCATCTCGGCGAGCAGATCATCTCCGGTGATCTGGTCGAGGGTGAGCGTATCCAGGAAATGCGCATCGCCGGCGAGCTGGAGGTCAGTCGCGGCGCGGTGCGCGAGGCGCTGCTGATCCTGCAGCGCCGGCATCTGATCGAGATCTTTCCGCGCCGCGGTGCCGTGGTGGCGGAGCTGTCTCCGCACCTGGTCAAGGGCCTGTATGAAATGCTGGTGCTGCATTACGGCCTGATCGTGCAGCGCGCCGCCGAGCTCTGGCGCCAGGATGAGCTGCAGCCGTTCGCCGCGCTCATGGCCGAGCTGCAGGAGGCGGTGGAGGCGCAGGATATCGAGCGCTTCTTCGAGGGCGGTTTCACGCTGCTGGGCAATGCCACGCGCTTCGCTGCCAACCCCTACCTGGATACCGTGCTGGCCGACCTGCAGCCTTCGGCCCGGCGTGCCTCGTATCTCGCGCTGCAGCTCAGCCGGCGCGAGTTGGAGGAGTCGTTCGGCTATCTCCGGGGACTGATGGACGCCGTGCTGCAGCGCCAGTCCGAACGTGCCGTGGAGCTGGTCGAGGAATACCTGATGCACCAACGCAACCTGGTCCTGGAGTCTCTGCTGCGCGTCAAGCAGATCGAGATGGCCTGGGCCCGTCGTCACCGCCGCTAAGGAAGAAAAATGCGTCTGAAAACCATCAAGCTGGCGGGCTTCAAGTCGTTTGTCGATCCCACCAGCGCCCATTTCCCGACCAACCTGTCGGCGGTGGTGGGCCCGAACGGCTGCGGCAAGTCCAACATCATCGACGCCGTGCGCTGGGTCATGGGCGAAAGCTCGGCCAAGAACCTGCGCGGCGAGAACATGACCGATGTCATCTTCAACGGTTCGACCGGCCGCAAGCCGGTCGGCCAGGCCTCCATCGAGCTGGTGTTCGACAACGCCGACGGTTCGCTGGGCGGCGAATACGCGCAGTACGCCGAGATCTCGATCAAGCGCGTGGTCACCCGCGAGGCGCGTTCGGACTACTTCCTCAACGGCACGCGCTGCCGCCGCAAGGACATCACCGACATCTTCCTCGGCACCGGCCTCGGGCCGCGCTCCTACGCCATCATCGAGCAGGGCATGATCTCGCGCCTGATCGAGTCCAAGCCCGAGGAGCTGCGTGTCTACATCGAGGAGGCGGCGGGCATTTCCAAGTACAAGGAGCGCCGCCGCGAGACCGAGAACCGCATGCGCCACACGCGGGAAAACCTCGATCGCCTCAATGACATACGCGAGGAACTTGGCAAACAGCTCACGCATCTCGAAAAGCAGGCAAGAGATGCGGAAAAGTACAAGGAACTCAAGGAAGAGGAGCGGATTCTTCGCGCACAGCTTTATGCCTTGCGCTGGCGTGCGCTGGACGCCCAGGTGAGCCAGCACGAAACCGCCATCCGCGATCTCGAGGTCAGGCTGGAGGCTGCCGTGGCGGCGCAGCGCGAGCTGGAAACCACGCTGGTGCGCGACCGCGAAACGCAGTTCGCGCTCAGCGACGAGTTCAACAACGTGCAGAGCCGCTACTACCAGCTCGGCAGCGAGATCGCCCGCGTGCAGCAGGCGCAGCGCTACCGCATCGAGCGCCTGGCCGAGGTGCGCGAGGCGCTGGCCTCGGTCGAGCGCCAGAGCGAACAGGCCCGGCAGCTGCTGGAGCATGACCGCGATGAGCTGGCGCAGGCCGAGAGCGAGCACCTGGCGCTGGCGCCGGCGGCCGAGCTGCAGCAGGCCGAAGCCGAGGCCGCTGCCGAGCAATTGGCCGAGGCCGAGGTTCGTCTCGCCGACTGGCAGCAGGCCTGGGACCAGTTCAACCTGCAGTCGCAAGGGCCGCGCCAGCGTGCCGAGGTCGAGCAGTCGCGCATCCAGCACATGGAGCAGGCGCTGCGTCGTGGCCAGGAGCGCCTGGCGCGCCTGGAGCAGGAGCAGGCCGCGCTCAGCGGCGGGCCGCTGGAAAGCGAGCTGGCCGAGCTGAATGCCGAGGCGGCGGAGCAGAAGCTGGTGCTGGAAGAGGCCGAGGAGCGCATGGCGGCCCTGGTCGATGCCATGCAGCAGCATCGCCATGCCTTGTCCGAGGCCGGTGCCGAGCTCGATGCCCGGCGCCAGGCGCTGCAGGC
The DNA here is from genome assembly GCF_002943415.1 of Amnimonas aquatica. Lineage (GTDB taxonomy): Bacteria > Pseudomonadota > Gammaproteobacteria > Pseudomonadales > Moraxellaceae > Perlucidibaca > Perlucidibaca aquatica_A. The sequence goes on from NZ_PTQZ01000043.1 coordinate 4,948, forward strand.
CTTGCGCGGCCGCGAGGCATCGCTGCAGGCCTTGCAGGAGGCAGCCGAGAAGGGCCAACTGGCGGTGAACCAGTGGCTCAGCGAGCGCGGCATCGCCGGGCAGGCGCTGGCCGAGCAACTGCGTGTGGCCGGTGGCTGGGAAACTGCCGTGGAAACCGTGCTGGGCCCGCAGTTGCAGAGCATCCAGGTAGAGTCGCTGCAGAGCATCGCCGGACATCTGGAGGCGCTGGCGTCGGGCCAGGTCGCGTTCGCCGAGGCCGGCGCCGCATCGGCCGGCGCCGTGCCGGCTGCCGGCGGCCGCACGCTGGCCGGCTGCATCGAGTCCGGTCCCGCCTGGCTGCACGAGCTGCTCGGCAGCGTGCGCGTGGCCGACAGCCTGGCCGATGCCCTGGCGCAGCGCGCCACGCTGGAGACCGGCGAGACCATCATCACCCGCGAGGGCTGCTGGATCGGCAGCTCCTGGCTGCGTTTCCGCGCCACCCGCGACGATCCCACCAGCGGTCAGCTGGCGCGTCGCCGCGAGCTGGCGCAGCTGCAGGAGGAGAAAGCGGCGCTGGAGCAGGGCCTGGCCGACAGCCAGGCGCGCCAGCTGGAACTGCGCGAAGCGCTGCGCGAGGCCGAGCAGGGCCGCGAGACCCAGCAGCGCGAGCTGACCCAGCGCAACCGCGCGCTGGGTGACCTGCAGGCGCAGATCGGTGCCCGCCAGGTGCGCCTGGAGCAGTTCCTGGCACGGCGCGAGCGCATCGGCCAGGACATGCAGGAAGTGCAGCGCCAGTCCCAGCTCGACCAGGAGTCGCTGGCCGAGGCGCGCCTGACCCTGCAGGAGGCCCTGGAGGTCATGAGCCAGGATACCCGCGAGCGCGAAACCCGCCTGGCGGAGCGCGAGCAGTTCCGCATGGCGGTGGAGCAGGCGCGCCTGCTGCAGCGCGAGCGCCGCGATGCCCTGCACCGGCACGACCTGCGCATGCAGGCGCTGGCAGCGCGCATCCAGGGCCTGGGCAGCGGCCTGCAGCGCCTGGAGGAGCAGGCCGAGGGCCTGCGCGAGCGCCGCGAGGCGCTGAACGAGCAGATCCTGGAGCTGAGCGTGCCGTCCGGCGAGGATGGCGGCGAGCTGGAAACCCTGCTGGCGCAGCACGTCGAGGCCGAACAGGCGCTGGCCGAGGTGCGCGAGCGCGTGGAAGCGGTACAGAACCAGCTGCGCGAGGCCGAGCAGGGGCGCATGCGCGCCGACCAGCAGGTGCAGATCATTCGCGACAGCCTGCAGAGTCTGCGTCTGGAGTGGCAGAACGCGCTGGCGCGCCGCGAAGCGCAGCTGGAGCAGCTGCAGGAGTCCGAAGCGGTGCTGGATGACGTGCTGGCATCACTGCCGCCGACGGCCACCGAGAGCGAATGGCAGATGGCGCTGGAGCGTGTCGGCATCCGCGTCACCCGCCTGGGCGCCATCAATCTGGCGGCCATCGACGAGTATCAGGCCCAGGCCGAGCGCAAGACCTACCTCGACCAGCAGGATGCCGACCTCCAGGAAGCGCTGGAGACGCTGGAGAACGCCATCCGCAAGATCGACCGCGAGACCCGCGCGCTGTTCAAGGAGACCTTCGACAAGGTCAACGCCGGCCTGCAGGACCTGTTTCCCAAGGTCTTCGGCGGCGGCACCGCGTATCTGGAGCTGACCGACGAGGATCTGCTGGAGGCGGGCGTGAGCATCATGGCGCGGCCGCCCGGCAAGCGGAACTCGACCATCCACCTGCTGTCCGGCGGCGAGAAGGCGCTGACGGCGCTGTCGCTGGTGTTTTCGATCTTCCGGCTCAACCCGGCGCCGTTCTGCATGCTTGACGAGGTCGACGCGCCGCTGGACGACGCCAACGTGGGCCGTTTCGCGAGGCTGGTCGAACAGATGTCCGAACAGGTACAGTTCATTTACATTACGCATAACAAGATCGCCATGGAGATGGCCCGTCAGCTGATGGGCGTCACCATGCAGGAGCCGGGTGTTTCCCGCCTGGTGTCCGTGAACGTCGACGAGGCCGCCGCGCTGGCCGGTCAGTGACCGGTCGGCGTGCGACCGGAACAAGTTAAGCAGAAGGGGCTCGGGCTTTGATGATGCATCAACCACTGATCTGGCTGGCGGCGGGGGCGTTGCTGATTGTGGTCTGTCTGGCCTGGTGGCGTGCCCGTTCGCGCCGGCTGCGGCTGAGGATCGAGCATGTGCCGTCGGAGCGTCTGGACTCGACGCCGGTGGAGCGTCAGGAGATTCTCGGCCCGGCGCGCGTGCGCGAGCGTCGTGTCGAGCCTGTGCTGTCGCCGGTCGCCGAGCCGTCCGGGGCCGCCCCCACGCCGGATGCCGCCGCGGTCGAGCCTGCCGCGGCGGTGGCTGATGAGGCACCGGTCGAGGATGCGGCCGCTACTGCCGATCCTGTTTCCGAAGACCGACCCGGCAATGACACGGCGGACGCCGGTGTCGCTGCTGAAGAGCCTGCCGAGCCGGCCGCTGCCGAAGCCGCAGCGCCGGCACCGGTGCTGACCCAGGTCGATCTCTTCCCCGAGGCCACGGTGCCGGTGCGCCTGCCGGAGAGCGGTGTCCAGGCCCTGTTCCAGGGCATAGAGATGGATCCGGTCGATCCGACCCAGCGCAAGTCGGTGGAGACCCAGCTGCCGGACATCGACATGGTGCTGTCGCTGCATGTCATGGCGCGCACCCAGGCTTTCGACGGCGGTCGCCTGCTGGCCCTGCTGCTGCAGTACGGCATGCGTTTCGGCGACATGAACATCTTCCATCGCCACGAATTCCCGACCGGGCAGGGCATGGTGCTGTTCAGCCTGGCGCAGGCCATGGAGCCGGGCACCTTCAACCTCGACATCATGGAGCGCGACACCGTGCCCGGTGTCAGCTTGTTCATGAGCCTGCCCGGCTACAAGAGCCTGGCCGCCTACGACCTCATGGTCGATACCGCGCGCCGGCTGGCCCAGGAGCTGGGCGGAGATCTGCTCGACCAGAACTCGCAGACCGTCACCGCCGGCCAGTTCGACACCTGGCGCGAGCAGGTCATCGAGTTCGAACGCAAGCGTCTGATGTCATCGTGAGCACGGCCGACGTTTCCGCGCGCCTGCAGGAGCTGCGGGCGCAGCTGCGCCATCACGCCCATCTCTACTACGTGCTCGACCAGCCGGCGTTGCCGGACGGCGACTACGACCGCCTGTACGCCGAGCTGCTGGCGCTGGAGGCCGGGCATCCCGAATTGGTGACGCCGGACTCGCCCAGCCGGCGCGTCGGTGCCACGCCTGATTCGGCGTTCGCGCCGGTGAAGCACGCCGTGCCCATGCTGTCGCTGGACAATGTCTTCGATGAAGCCGGCTGGCTGGACTTCGACCGTCGCGTGCGTGATCGCCTGGGCTGGGAGCTGTCGGTGGGCGTGGCCTATGCCTGCGAACCCAAGTTCGACGGCCTGGCGGTGTCGCTGCGCTACGAAGACGGCCTGCTGGTGCAGGCCGCGACCCGCGGCGACGGCAGCACCGGCGAGGACATCACCGCCAATGTGCGCACCATCCGCAGCGTGCCGCTGTCGCTGCGCGCACCGGCCGCTGACAGGCAGACGCAGGCCGCTGCGCTGCCCGCATTGCTGGAGGTACGCGGCGAGGTGCTGATGCCGCGTGCCGGTTTCGAGCAGCTCAATGCCCGCCAGCTCGCCGCCGGTGACAAGGTCTTCGCCAACCCGCGCAATGCCGCCGCCGGTTCGCTGCGTCAGCTTGATCCGGGCATTACCGCGACCCGGCCGCTGGCGTTCTATGCCTACAGCATCGCGGCGCTGGACGGTGCGCCGTGGCCGGCCACGCACACGCTGACCCTGCGCTGGCTGGCGGCGCTGGGTTTCAAGATCACCGACCTAGCAGCCAGCGGGCCCGGCCCGCTGTTCGTGCAGCAGGCCTGGCAGGCCTTGCTGGATCGTCGCGACAGCCTGCCGTTCGACATCGACGGCATGGTGGTGAAGGTCGATGACCGCCGCCTGCAGCAGGACCTCGGCTTCGTGGCGCGCGCGCCGCGCTGGGCGGTGGCCTACAAGTTCCCGGCCCAGGAAGCCAGCACGCGTCTGGAGGCCATCGAGTGGCAGGTCGGCCGCACCGGCGCGCTGACGCCGGTGGCGCGGCTGGCGCCGGTCAGCGTCGGTGGCGTGGTGGTCAGCAACGCCACCCTGCACAATATTGACGAAGTGCACCGGCTCGACCTGCGCGCCGGCGACACCGTGGTCATCTACCGTGCCGGCGATGTCATTCCCAAGGTCATGCGCCGCCTCGACGATGACGGCCACGCCGCGCGCGCGCCGGTGGCGCTGCCGGACGCTTGCCCGGTCTGCGCTTCGGCGGTGGTGCGGCCCGAGGGCGAGGTGGTGGCGCGCTGCAGCGCCGGCCTGTTCTGTCCGGCGCAGCGCAAGGAGGCACTGCGGCATTTTGCCTCGCGGCGCGCCATGGACATCGAGGGGCTGGGCGAGAAGTGGGTCGACCTCATGGTCGACGCCGGCCTGCTGCACACGCCGGCGGACATCTACCGGTTGAGTGCGGAGCAACTGCTGCAGCTGCCGCGCATGGCCGAGAAATCGGCGGAGAACCTGCTCGCCGGCATCGCGAAGAGTCGCGATACCACGCTGGGGCGCTTCCTATTCGCGCTCGGCATACCCGAGG
>NZ_PTQZ01000044.1 GCF_002943415.1 Amnimonas aquatica
CTGGACCCTGCACGCCGCTGCCAGCCTGCTCTGGCCCTATGTCCACCGCCAGCAGATCCCGGTCACGCTGATGTACGCCGAGTTCGAGTCGGCCGACGGCCGGGCGCTGTCGCCGGAGCAGGTCCGCCTGCTGGCGCGCGAGCTCTCCCTGCGCGCCCAGGAACGCCTGCGCGGCAGCGACATCATGATCCGCTACAACGCACGCGAGCTGCTGTTCCTGCTGCTGGACTGCGAAAGCACGCACATCGACCCCATCGCAGGCGACATCCGCAGCCGCTTCGAGGCCGCCAGCCGCGACATCGGGCTGCCGGCCGTGCTGCGCCTGGGCGCGACCTGGCTGCCGCGCGAACCCATGGCCCTGGACCAGCTGCTGAACGGCCTGCACGAAGCGCTGCAGCGCGCGCGCCACTACCGCCAGGGCAACACCGGCGCGGTGCGCGCGGATCCGGAACAGCACAGCCGGGGACTCGGACGCGGCTGAGCGGAAACGCCGACGATCAGTCATTCAAGGCCACATCCTGTCTGACAAATTGCGGATGCAATCCGATATTGCCGGTGCTACTATGGTTCCCGTCCGAACGTACAGGTCCGGCCTGCCGCAACAGTCCGCCCGCGTGCCCAGGACAGGAAATCGACCGATCCCGGTTCCAACCTGAGAGAGAAATCATCATGCAGATCAAGAAGATTGCTGTGCTGGCCGCCGTTGCCGCTACCCTGGCCGTTGCTGGCTGCGCCAAGAAGGAAGAAGCTGTCGAAGCTCCGGCCGCTGAAGAAGCTGCTCCGGTTGCCGAAGAAGCTGCTCCGGCCGCTGAAGAAGCCCCGGCCGCTGAAGCCCCGGCCGCTGAAGCCGCCCCGGCTGCTGAAGCTCCGGCTGCCCAGTAATGGGTTGAGGCTCACGCCTCGCGAAAAGGGGTGCTTCGGCACCCCTTTTTCATGCCTGTTTTCCGGAGACGACACATGACCTGCCCCTGCGGCTNGCCGAAGCCGCCGACTGGCAGAGCCTGGAAGTGCTGCAGGTGGAAGCCGGCGGCGAACAGGACCGCAAGGGCCTGGTCGAGTTCATCGCCCATTACGACATGGGCGGCGTCAAGCAGCATCACCACGAGGTGTCCGGCTTCGTGCGCACCGACGACGGCTGGCTCTTCCGCGACGGCAAGGTGCTGCACAGCGGTCCGTCCGAGAAGCCGAAGCCGGTCGTCAACGAGCTCAAGATCGGCCGCAACGACCCCTGCCACTGCGGCAGCGGCAAGAAATTCAAGAAGTGCCACGGCGCCTGACCGCCGTGCGCTCCCAGTGACCCACGAGAAGAAACAGAGGATTTCCCATGAGTAACGATCCCGTTGTCATCGTCAATGGCGCCCGCACCCCGATGGGCGGCTTCCAGGGCGCCCTGGCCGGCGTCACCGCCCCCGAGCTCGGCGCCATCTCCATCCGTGCCGCGCTCGAGCGCGCCGGCGTGGCCCCGGAGCAGGTGCAGGAAGTGATCATGGGCTGCGTGCTGCCCGCCGGTCTGAAGCAGGGCCCGGCCCGCCAGGCCGCCCTCGGCGCGGGCATTCCCGCCGCCGCCGGCGCCACCACCGTCAACAAGCTCTGCGGCTCGGGTATGAAGGCCACCATGCTGGCTCACGACCTGATCAAGGCCGGCACCAATGACATCATGGTCGCCGGCGGCATGGAGTCCATGACCAACGCCCCCTACGTGCTGCCCAAGGCCCGCAGCGGCTACCGCATGGGCCATGGCCAGGTCATGGACCACATGTTCCTCGACGGTCTGGAAGATGCCCGCACCGGCCGCCTCATGGGCTCGTTCGCCCAGGACATGGCCAACACCATGGGCCTGACCCGCGCCGACATGGACGCCTTCGCCGTCGAGTCGCTGCGCCGTGCCAATGCCGCCATCGCCAACGGTGACTTCAAGGCCGAAATCGTTCCGGTGCCGGTGCAGACCCGCAAGGGCGAGGTGCTGGTCGACACCGACGAGCAGCCGGGCAACGCCAACCCGGACAAGATCCCGACCCTGAAGCCGGCCTTCGCGAAGGATGGCAGCATCACCGCCGCCAACGCTTCGTCGATCTCCGACGGCGCCTCGGCGCTGGTGCTGATGAAGGAAAGCAAGGCCCGCGAGCTGGGCCTGAAGCCGCTGGCGCGCATTGTCGGCCACGCCACCCAGTCGCAGGATCCGAGCGAGTTCACCATCGCCCCGATCGGCGCGCTCAGCAACCTGTTCGCCAGGACCGGCTGGACTGCCGACTCGGTGGACCTGTTCGAGATCAACGAAGCCTTCGCCATGGTCACCATGGCGGCCATGATCAAGCACAACCTGCCGCACGAGAAGGTCAACGTCTACGGCGGCGCCTGCGCGCTCGGCCACCCGGTCGGCTCTACCGGCTCGCGCATCCTGCTGACCCTGATCCACGCGCTCAAGCAGCACGGCAAGACCCGTGGTGTCGCCGGCCTGTGCATCGGCGGCGGCGAAGCCACCGCCATGGCGATCGAGATCATCTGATCCGGGCGGGCCGCCCTCCGCCATCGCTGTATCGAAAAGCCCCGGTCCGCCGGGGCTTTTTCATGTCCGCACCGGCATGAGCTGCCTGCCCCGCCCGCCAAGAACCGCGACCGTCGGCGGCATCCGACTGACGCTTCCTTTTCTCCGCCTGAACGGTACGAAAACCGTAAACACGCCGTGCTAGTGTGCCTTTCGAAGTGCAGCAGGAAGCTGCCGGCCATCGCGGGGCGCCCATGAAATTCGTCAGAAACGTCATCCCCTACCGTTATTTCGTTTGGCTCGGCAGCGGTATCGCCTGCATCGCCTCGCTCGGCCTGTGGTGGTGGCACCCGCTGATCGGGGCCACGCCGGTGCTGGTTTTCGGCGGACTGACCCTGCTCGGCACGCTGGACTACTTCCAGAAGAAGCAGGCCATCCGGCGCAACTACCCGATCATGGCCCACTTCCGCTTCCTGTTCGAATCCGTGCGCCCGGAGATCCGCCAGTACTTCCTGGAGTCGGACACCGAGCACATACCCTTCTCGCGCAACCAGCGCGCCCTGGTCTACCAGCGCGCCAAGAACACCGTGGACAAGCGCCCGTTCGGCACCCTGATCAATGTCTACGAAGAGCACTACGAGTGGATCAACCACTCGGTGAACGTGCAGCACATCAAGGACTGCGACTTCCGCGTGATGATCGGTGAGGGCAACTGCGAGCAGCCCTATTCGCTGTCGGTCTACAACATCTCCGCCATGAGCTTCGGCGCGCTCTCCGCCAACGCCATCATGGCGCTGAACAAGGGCGCGAAGATGGGCGGCTTCGCCCACGACACCGGCGAGGGCTCGGTCAGCCGCTACCACCGCGAGCACGGCGGCGACCTGATCTGCCAGGTCGGCAGCGGCTATTTCGGCTGCCGCAACCCGGACGGCACGTTCAGCGAGGAGAAGTTCCGCGAGACCGCCGCCAACCCGCAGATCAAGATGATCGAGATCAAGCTCAGCCAGGGCGCCAAACCCGGCCATGGCGGCGTGCTGCCCGGCGCCAAGGTCACCGCCGAGATCGCCGCCGCGCGCGGCGTGCCCGAGGGCGAGGACTGCGTCTCGCCGCCTTCGCACTCCGCGTTCGGCACACCGGTCGAGCTCATGCACTTCATCGCCAGGCTGCGTGAGCTCTCCGGCGGCAAGCCGGTCGGCTTCAAGATGTGCCTGGGCCACCCGTGGGAGTTCTTCGCCATCTGCAAGGCCATGCTGAAGACCGGCATCCACCCGGACTACATCGTGGTGGATGGCGCCGAGGGCGGCACCGGCGCGGCGCCGGTGGAGTTCACCGACCACATCGGCACGCCGCTGCACGAAGGCCTGGTGCTGGTGCACAACACGCTGGTCGGCATCAACCTGCGCGACAAGGTGAAGATCGGCGCCGCCGGCAAGATCGTCTCCGCCTTCGACATCGCCCGCGCCATGGCGCTGGGTGCCGACTGGTGCAACTCCGCGCGCGGCTTCATGTTCGCGCTCGGCTGCATACAGGCGCAGACCTGCCACACCGGACGCTGCCCCACCGGCGTGACCACGCAGAGCTGGCTGCGCCAGCGCGCGCTGGACCCGGAAGACAAGGCCACCCGCGTCTACCACTTTCACCACAACACGCTGAAGGCGCTTGGCGAGATGGTCGGCGCCGCCGGCCTCAGCCACCCGAACCAGCTGAAGCCGCATCACATCGTGCGCCGTGTCTCGGTCAACGAAGTCGCGCTGGTGTCAGCGCTGATCCCCTACCTGCAGCCGGGCGATCTGCTCGAGCACCGCGCCGATCACCCGGTCTACCGGCTGTTCTGGCAGATGGCCGATCCGGACAGCTTCGCGCCGGTGATGACGCCGACCTGAGGCCTCAGCGCGCCGGCGCCACCGGTACCGGCGTGGCCCCCGGCGTCGCGCGCGCGGCCGGTGATGCCAGCAGCTCGCGCGCCCGGGCGATGGCCGCCGAAATGTCCTGCAGCTTCGCCTGCGCCGCGCGCTCGCCCTCGAGCAGGCTCTGGTGCTTGCTGGCCAGGTCCAGCGTGCCCACGCCCAGCACGTTCGGCCTGATCACCACGTCCGCCTGCGGCAGCTCGCGGTTGATCGACTGCTGGCCCATGATGTTGATGGTCTGGTCCAGCAGCGCCCAGGCCGAGCGCGTCTGCCCGGCCACCGGCCGCGCCGAGATATCCACCGCGATCACCACGTCGGCGCCGAGATCACGCGCCGACTCGACCGGGATCGGACTCACCAGACCGCCATCGACATACTGCTTGCCGGCGATGGTGGCCGGCACGAAGACATTGGGGATGCTGCACGAGGCGCGCACCGCCTGGCCGGCGTTGCCGCGCGTGAAGATCACCTTGCGGCCGGTGTCTGCCTCGGTGGCCACCGCCGCGAAACGGATGGGGAAATCCTGGATGGACTTCTGGCCGACACGCGCGTTGACGTAGTCCTGCAGCTTCTGGCCGAGCAGGAAACCCTGGCGGCTCAGCGTCAGGTCGCGGACATCCGACTCCTGCAGCTGCAGCGCCAGCTGCTGCAGCTCGAACGGCTTCAGGCCGCTGGCATAGAGTCCGCCGACGAAGCTGCCGGCGCTGGTGCCGACCACCAGCTGCGGCTTGATGCCATGCGACTCCAGCACCTTGATCACGCCGATGTGGGCGAAGCCCTTGGCGCCGCCGCCGCCCAGCACCAGCGCGACCACAGGCTCGCGCACGGGCGGTGGCGGCTCGACCGGCTTCACCGGCGCATGACGACACGCCGCCAGCAGCAGCACGGGCAGCAGGAGAACAGCAGGCAGCAGACGACGCATGATCGGACTCGCGGAGGTCAGGACCGGGTATCAGGAAATGGCGGTGGCACTCGCCGTCACGCCGGGACTCGCCATAACGGACGGCAGGCGCAAAGCGGTTACCGTATTTTGCCAGAATTGCGCCGCCAGCACCTCGGGCGCCTCGCCGCGCAGCTCGGCGAACGTGGCCAGCACCGAAGGCAGGTAGGCCGGACTGTTGCGCACCCGCTCGCCAGGCTGGCGCGGCCGGCCGTCGGCATGGTGCGCATGCTGCGGATGCGGAATCAGGTCGGGGGCATCGGTCTCGATCACGAAGGCGTCGGCCGGCAGGGCCTGGGCCACCGCGCGCAGGCGGTTGGCCTGCGGGTACGTCAGCGGCCCGCCCAGCCCGAGGTGCAGGCCCAGGCGCCGGTACTGCCGCGCCTCCTCCACGCTGCCGGAAAAGGCGTGCAGGATGCCGCCGCTGCGATGCCCGACGCGCTTCAGGCAGGCCATGATGTCGGCATGGCAGCGCCGGGCGTGCACGATCACCGGCAGGTCGTGCTGTTTCGCCAGCGCCAGCTGGGCCTCGAACAGGCGCACCTGGCGCGCCCAGGCGGCGGGCGCGGTCAGCTCGGGCAGGAAACGGTCGAGGCCGATCTCGCCGACCGCGACCACATCGGCATGCGCCGCCAGCGCATCGGCCAGCACCCCGACATCGGCATCGTCATGCGCAGCCAGATGCACCGGGTGCAGGCCCAGCGCCGGCCACAGCACGGGCAGACCCGGGGAGGAGGCGACGGCATGTGCCCGGCACAGCGTCAGCAGCTCATGCCAGCGCGCGGCGACATAGGCCGGCACCACGATGCCGGCGACCCCGGCCGCGCGCGCGGCCGCCATGACCACCGGCCGGTCGGCGTCGAACTCGGGGGCGTCGAGATGGCAGTGGCTGTCGATCAGTTCCATGGCGTGCTCCCGGCCTGCGGACCGGCGGCACCAGCCAGCCGGACAGGCTGCGCCGGCGGCGTGGCACAACCGGGATCAGCGCGCCGGCAGGTATTCCGGCTTGAGCACATCGCGCAGGCGGGCATAGTCGATGCGGATATCCGGCGCGCCCTCGGAATAGGGGCCGATCTCGTAGGGCTGGTACTGCAGCTCCAGACCGTCCTTACGCAGGGCGAACAGCGCGGTGGTGGCGAACGGCCAGCCCGCTGCCAGCGCACCGCTGTTGTCGCGGCTGTGCGCCCAGGCCTGGTGGGCCTTGCGGGCCTCGGCCCAGAAGGCGTCGGCACGGCCGGGCAGGATGATGTCGGTGAGCGCCAGCTGGCGACCGAGCTGGCGGTCCCAGTTCACCGGCGTGATGCTGGTCATGCCGTGGGCGCCGCCGGTGAAGGTGTAGACCGTGACCTGAATCACCGACACCTGGCCGACGCCGGTCTTGAGTTCGGCTTCGATGTCCTGCTGCCAGGGCTCGCCCGCTTCGGCGGCTTCGGTCATGAAACGCTGGCCCATCTGGCGGATCACACCGGCCACGTCGGCATTGCCGGCGGGCGCATCGATCAGCCTGAGCAGCGCGGCGTCCAGCGCCGGCTGCCCGGGGAAGCCCAGCCAGTCGGCCTCGAACTCGGCGCAGCGGTCACCGCAGCCCTGGCCCTTGAGCTTGACCTCGACCGGAGTCGACGGCAGCGCGATCTCGGCGGAGACGGTCGTGGCGGCCCCGGCCGGCGGCTCCTCGACCGGCTTCTTGCGCTCGCAGGCCGTCAGGCCGAGCACGGCCAGCAGACAGACGAGCACGACATGGCGGGAAGCCGCCGGCGCTTTCGACATCGACACCCTCTTCATCTGTGTTCCGGCCATGACGGCCACCTCGGAGCCGGGCGGCGCCCGGGCATCAGTGCTCGCGCGTGGGCGAGAAAACGATATCGGGATAACGCTCCTGCATGATCTGCAGGTTGACGCGCGACGGCGCCAGGTAGGTCAGGTGGCCGCCGCCGTCCAGCGACAACTGATCATGCGCCTTCTTCCTGAACTCGGCCAGCTTGCGCTCGTCATCGCAGTGGATCCAGCGCACGGTGGACACGTTGACGTTCTCGTACACGCACTCGACCTTGTATTCCTCCTGCAGGCGGAACGCGACCACGTCGAACTGCAGCACGCCGACCGCGCCGAGGATGAGGTCGTTGTTGATCTGCGGCATGAAGACCTGGGTCGCGCCCTCCTCCGACAGCTCCTTCAGACCCTTCTGCAGCTGCTTGCTCTTCAGCGGGTCCTTGAGGCGCACGCGGCGGAACATTTCCGGCGCGAAGTGCGGAATGCCGAGGAACTGCAGCTTCTCGCCGCCGGTGAAGGTGTCGCCGATCTGGATGGTGCCGTGGTTGTGCAGGCCGATGATGTCACCCGGCCAGGCCTCTTCCAGATGCGCGCGCTCGCCGGCCAGGAAGGTCAGCGCGTCGGCGACGCGCACTTCCTTGCCGATGCGCACGTGCTGCATCTTCACGCCCTTCTCGTAGCGGCCGGAACACACGCGCAGGAAGGCGATGCGGTCGCGGTGCTTGGGGTCCATGTTGGCCTGGATCTTGAACACGAAGCCGGAGAAGACCTCTTCGGTCGGCTGCACGTCGCGCTGCGCGGTCTTGCGCGGCAGCGGCGCCGGCGCCCAATCGACGAAACCGTTGAGCACGTGATTGACGCCGAAGTTGCCCAGCGCGGTGCCGAAGAACACCGGCGTCATGCGACCGGCGAGGAACTCGCCGAGATCGAATTCGTGGCTGGCGCCCTGCACCAGCTCCAGCATGTCGCGCAGGTTGGCGGCCTCGTCGCCGAGGGTGGCGTCGGCATCCGGGTTGTGCAGGCCGTCGATGGTCCTGTCGGCGATCAGCTCCGAACCATGCCCCTGCTGGTACAGGTAGTAGCGGTCCTCGAGCAGATGGTAGACGCCCTTGAAATCGCGGCCGCTGCCGACCGGCCAGGTCACCGGCGCGCACTTGATCTTCAGCACCGACTCGATTTCATCCAGCAGCTCGATGGGGTCGCGGATCTCGCGGTCGAGCTTGTTCACGAACGACACGATGGGCGTGTCGCGCAGGCGGCAGACATCCATGAGCTTGATGGTGCGGTCTTCGACGCCCTTGGCGCCGTCGATGACCATGAGCGCCGAGTCCACCGCCGTCAGCGTGCGGTAGGTGTCTTCCGAGAAGTCCTCGTGGCCCGGCGTGTCGAGCAGGTTGATCGTGGCCGCCTTGTAGGGGAACTGCATGACCGAGGTGGTGATGGAAATGCCGCGCTGCTTTTCCATTTCCATCCAGTCCGAGGTCGCGTGGCGGTCGGACTTGCGCGACTTCACCGTGCCCGCGACCTGGATGGCCTTGCCCCAGAGCAGCAGCTTCTCGGTGATGGTGGTCTTGCCCGCGTCGGGGTGCGAGATGATGGCGAAAGTGCGGCGCGAGGCGACTTCCGCCGCCAGTTGTTCGGTGAATGACATGGATGCTCGGTATGACCTGATCAGCGATGGCGCGGATTATACGGGATGACCGGCGCCCATGCCCGTCATCCCGGGAGGAGCCGCGCCGGCTCAGCCCATGCCCGTGCTGCAGGCCATGAGCAGCGCATCCTCGCGCCCGTCCGGGCCTTCGTAGTAGTTGCGACGGACGCTCAGTTCGTTGTAGCCCAGCGACTGGTAGAGCGCGATGGCCGGGTGATTGGAGACACGGACCTCGAGGAACCAGATATTGACGCCGTCGGCCAGCTCCTCGTCCATGAGCCGGCGCAGCAGATCACGCCCCAACCCCTGGCCGCGGCGGGCGGGATCGACGGCGATGTCGAGCAGGTGGACCTCGTCGAGGATGCGCTGCACGAAGGCGAAGGCGGCGATGCCGCCGGCATCCTCGAGCACGAAGGCGGCATGCGCCTGCAGCGACTCCTGCAGCCCCTTCATGGGCCAGGGCGTGGGATGCGAGACGCGCTCGATGGCATGCACCGCGTCCAGGTCGCCGGCGTCCATGCGCCGCAGCCGCAGACGGGACTCAGTCATCGCCGGCCAGCTGCAGCCAGAGCGCGCGCTTGGCCAGCGGGCTGGCCAGCAGTGCCGACAGCGCCGGCAGCTGCCGGTGCGGGCGTTGCACGAAACCGGCCAGCGGCTCGCCCAGCACCAGCAGGCGCATGTCCTCGCCGAGGTCTCGCGCCAGCCAGCCCTGCATCACGCCCCGGGCGGACTCGCTGTCACGGCCGATGACACCGCTGCGGCCCTGCCCCAGCGGCCACGAGAAATCGGCCGACAATGTCTCCGGCTGCCAGCCGAAGGCACGGCAGAGGCCCTCCCAGAGCGACTGCTCCTGCGGGCCGAGGT
>NZ_PTQZ01000045.1 GCF_002943415.1 Amnimonas aquatica
AACACGCGCCTGAACCTGACCACGGTCAGCCTGTCCTACGTCTACTGATGCCTCTCCGGCGGGCGGCGCGGTGTGCGCCGCCCGCCGGAGCGCGTTCCCCGTCCCGGAGTCCCGTCATGAACGCACTGCTCAATCCGCCGCTGATCCCGGTGTTCTCCGATATCCGTCCGGAGGATGTCGAGCCGGCCATCGACCGCATCCTGGCGGAAAGCCGCGCGCGCATCGCCGAACTGGCGGCGCAGGCCGGCGGTGATGACGCGGCGCCGACCTGGGACAGCCTGGCAGCACCGCTGGAGGTGCTGGATGACCGCCTCGGCGCGGCCTGGTCACCGGTGTCGCAGCTCAACGCCGTGGTCAACAACGAAGCCTGGCGCGCAGCCTACAATGCCTGCATTCCAAAGCTCTCGGCCTACGGCACCGAGGTCGGCCAGAACGAGGACCTGTTCCGCGCCTGGCGGGCGCTGCGCGACTCCCCGGCCTTCGCCGCGCTGTCGCCGGCGCGCCGGCAGGCGGTGGAGAACGCGCTGCGTGACTTCCGCCTCAGCGGCATCGGCCTGCCGGCCGAACGCAAGCAGCGCTTCGCCGAGGTCAGCGAGCGCCTGTCCAGCCTCACTTCGCAGTTCGCCGACCACGTGCTGGATGCCACCCAGGCCTGGTCGCTGACCCTGCCCGACACCACCCGCCTCGCCGGCCTGCCCGACACCGCGCTGGCGCTGCTGCGCTCGCTGGCGGAGCAGAAACAGGAAGACGGCTACCGCGTCACCCTGGACATGCCGTCCTACCTGGCGGTCATGACCCATGCCCGCGACCGCGCGCTGCGCGAGGAGATCTACACTGCCTACGCCACCCGAGCTTCGGAGCAGGGGCCGCAGGCCGGGCAGTTCGACAACGGCCCGCTGATCAGCGAGATCCTGGCGCTGCGCCAGGAACAGGCCGGGCTGCTGGGCTTCCCGCACTACGCCGCGCTGTCGCTGGAACCGAAGATGGCCGAATCCGTAGAGCAGGTGCTGGACTTCCTGCACGACCTCGCGCGCAAGGCGCGTCCGGGCGCCGAGCGCGACCTCGCCGAGCTGCGCGGATTCGCGGCGGCCGAGCTGGGCATCGATGATTTGCAGCCCTGGGACACCACCTACGCCGCCGAGCAGCTCAAGCAGCAGCGCTACGCGCTGTCGCAGGAAGACCTCAAGCCCTACTTCCCGGCGCCGCGCGTGGTCGACGGCCTGTTCGCGGTGGCGCAGCGCCTGTTCGGCGTCGATATCGCGCCGGCGCCCGAGCTGCAGACCTATCACCCGGACGTGACCGCCTGGGCCGTGCGCGAGCACGGCGAGGTCCGCGCCTGGTTCTATCTCGATCTCTACGCCCGCGGCGGCAAGCGCGGCGGCGCCTGGATGGCGGACGCCCGCGTGCGCCGCCGCCTGCCCGACGGCACGCTGCAGAAGCCCATCGCCTTCCTCACCGGCAACTTCAATCCGCCGGTGGATGGCCGCCCGGCCCTGCTCAGCCACGACGAGGTCACCACCCTGTTCCACGAGTTCGGCCACGGCATCCACCACATGCTGACCGAGGTCGAGGTCGCCGCCGTGTCGGGCATCAACGGCGTGGCCTGGGATGCGGTCGAGCTGCCCAGCCAGTTCATGGAGAACTGGTGCTGGACCCCGGAAGGCCTGGCGCTGATCTCCGGTCATGTCGACAGCGGCGAGCCGCTGCCGCAGGCCCTGCTCGACCGCCTGCTGGCGGCGCGCAACTTCCAGTCCGGGCTGATGACCCTGCGCCAGCTCGAATTCTCGATCTTCGACCTGGAGATCCACCGCCGCGCCGATATCGATTTCGCCGCCATGCTGCGTGTGCTCGACGAGGTGCGCGACACCACCAGCCTGCTGCGTCCGCCGGCCTGGAACCGCTTCCCGTGCAGCTTCACGCACATCTTCGCGGGCGGCTACGCGGCCGGCTACTACAGCTACAAGTGGGCCGAGGTGCTGTCGGCGGACGCCTTCTCCGCCTTCGAGCGCGAGGGCGTGTTCAACGCCGACACCGGCCGCCGCTTCCGCCAGGCCATCCTCGCCCAGGGTGGCAGCCGCCCGGCCGCCGAGCTGTTCCGCGAATTCATGGGCCGCGATCCGTCGCCGGAGGCGCTGCTGCGCCACTCCGGCCTGCTGGATGCCGCCGCGTGACCATCCGGCGCATGTTCATCGCCGGGGCGAAGTGCCCGGCCTGCGGCCTGGAAGACAAGCTGCGCATCTGCACCGATGACGACCCGGCTTCATCGAAGCCGGAGTGGGTCGAGTGCGTGCGCTGCGACTATACGGATGTGCGGCCGACGGAAGTGACCATGAAGGAGCCGGACGAGGAGCACGATGACGCCACCGGCGTGGTGCGCTTCAAGCCCTGAGCGGGTCGCCGTGCTGGTGCGGTGGCGGCGTCACTGCGCGCCTGTCCGACTCACCCCCGCAGGCGTCGCCAGCCCATGGCGGCCAGCAGCACCAGCAGCGCCGCCAGCACGGTGAGCGCGGCCACCGGCAGTTCGCCGGGCACGCCGATGCCCACGCCCGCGGCCACCGCCAGCATGCCGATCAGGCTCGCGCGCAGCGCCATCTGGCCCGGACTGCGGGCGAGATAGCGTGCGGCGGCGGCGGGAATCACCAGCAGCGCGCTGATCAGCAGCACGCCCATGACCTTGGCGCCGGCGGCCACCACGCCGGCCAGCAGCAGCAGCAGCAGCGGACGCAGGCGCGCCACCGGCCAGCCGTCGACCTGCGCGCTTTCCTCGTGGATGGCCATGGCCACCAGCCCGGGCCAGGTCCGCGCCAGCACGATGCCCACCACCAGCAGGCCGGCGGCCATGGCCAGCAGGGTGTCGCCGTCCAGTGCCAGCAGGTTGCCGAACAGATAGTCCTCGAGCGCGTGGCCGTGATCATCGCCGGCGCCGTGAGCGGCTTCGCCGGCATGGTCGTCGTGCCCGTGGCCGCGCTCGTGCAGCGCGGTCAGCACCAGCGACAGGCTGAGACCGGCGTAGGCCATGATCGCCAGCCAGGTGTCGCCGCCGTGCTCGGGCAGCGACATCAGCCGGCTCAGCAGCAGCGCCACCAGCAGGCAGGTGGCCACGATCATGATGCCGGCCGGCAGGTGCAGCATGAGCGCCAGCGCGACGCCGAACAGCGAAGCGTGCGCCAGGCTGTCGCCGAAATAGGCCATGCGCCGCCACAGCAGCAGCGAGCCCAGCGGGCCGGCGGCGGCGGCGGTGAGCAGGCCGCCGAGCAGCGGCCAGAGCCAGTCAGTCATGGTGGCAGTCCTTGCCGCAGCGGGCGGCGTCGCCATGCAGGGTGTGATGGTGATCGTGGTGATGGGTGTAGATCGCCAGGTCGCTGCTCGCGCGCAGGCCGAACAGGCGCTGGTATTCCGGGTGCTGACTGACCGCTTCCGGGTGGCCGGTGCAGCAGACATGGCGGTTCAGGCACAGCACCTGGTCGGCGGCGGCCATCACCACGTGCAGGTCGTGCGAGACCATGAGCACGCCGCAGCCGTGGCGGTCGCGCAGGTCGCGGATGAGCGCGTAGAGCTCGGCCTGGCCGGCGAGGTCGACGCCTTGCACGGGTTCGTCCAGCACCAGCAGGTCGGGCTGGCGCAGCAGCGCCCGTGCCAGCAGCACGCGCTGCTGTTCGCCGCCGGAAAGCGCCTGCACCGGCTGCATCAGCAGATGCTCGGCGCCGACCTCGGCCAGCGCGGCGAGAATGCCCGGTTGCGCATGCCGGCGCTGCCCGCCGCGCCACCAGCGGGCGCGCGGCGCATTGGCACCGGTGCCGGCGGCGCGGTCCGGCGCCGGCAGGGCAAGCGCCCCCGGCAGGGCGAGAAAATCGGCCACGGTCAGCGGCAGATAGGGATTGATCGGGAACTTCTGCGGCACGTAGCCGATGCGCAGTCCCGGCGCCAGCCGGCGCAGGCCCCGGTCGGGCGCGAGCAGGCCCAGCGCGATGCGGATCAGGCAGGTCTTGCCGGCGCCGTTGGGCCCGATCACGGTGAGGATCTCGCCCCGGCGCAGGTCCAGGCTCACGCTGTCGAGCACCACGCGCTCATCGCGCTTCAGGCCGATGTCGTGCAGCGACAGCAGCAGATCGCGTGTGTCGACGGACTCGGGCGCCGACACACGCCCGGTCGGCCCGCCGACCGGGCCGAGCACGCGCAGCACCGTCATGCCCGGCCCTCGCGGCACGGCAGGCAGCGCCCGCCCAGCTCCAGCGCGCCCTGCTCCATGAGGAAGCCGGCGGCCTCGGTGACCTGCGCGATGGCCTGCTGCAGGCCGCGCGTGTCGGCGATCTCCTCCACCGTGCCGCAGCCCTGGCAGATCAGGAAGTAGCCGGCGTGGGCATCACCCGGGTGCGAGCAGCCGAGGTAGGCGTTGAGCGAGGCCAGGCGGTGGATGAGCCGCTGCTCGAGCAGGAAGTCCAGCGCCCGGTAGATGGTCGGCGGCGCCGGCTTGTGGCCTTCGCGAGCCAGCTGGTCGAGCAGGTCGTAGGCGCCCAGCGGCTTGTGGCTGGCCCAGACCAGCTCCAGCACGCGCCGGCGCAGCGGGGTCAGGCGGGCGCCGCTGGCGGCGCAGAGCTGCTCGGCGCTGCTCAGCGCCTGACTGATGCACTGGCTGTGGTCGTGCGCCTGCGTCGGCCGCACCAGCGGGGCTGCCGGCACGTGGCCGCCGCTGGCGGTTGCCGCAGGGGTGATCGTTCGGATGGTCATGACGGGTCCGTGATCCTGCATACCGTGTATGCTCAGGGGCCGGCGCCGGTGCACCCGGTATGTCGTACCCGGAAACGGGATGCCGGCGCCAAAAAAGCGCAACAGTGTAACATAACATCCGCATGACTTCCGCCGAGTCCGATACATGAGCCCTCGCCCGCCCCTGGTCCTGGTTGACGGATCGTCCTATCTCTACCGCGCCTATCACGCGCTGCCGCCGCTGACCACGCGCAGCGGCCAGCCCACCGGCGCCATCAAGGGCGTGGTCAACATGCTGCGCAGCCTGCTCCGGCAGGTTCGCCCCACCCATGTCGCGGTGGTGTTCGACGCGCCCGGCAAGACCTTCCGCGATGACATCTTTCCCGAATACAAGGCGCACCGCCCGCCCATGCCGGACGACATGCGGGCGCAGATCGCGCCGCTGCACGCGCTGGTGAAGGCGCTGGGCCTGCCGCTGATCTGCGAGCCCGGCGTGGAGGCCGACGATGTCATCGGCACACTGGCGCGGCAGGCCGCCGAGGCCGGCTGGCCGGTGCTGGTGTCCACCGGCGACAAGGACCTGGCGCAGCTGGTCACGCCGCAGATCACGCTGGTCAACACCATGACCAGCGTGGTGCTCGACGAGGCCGGCGTGCTCGGCAAGTTCGGCGTGCGCCCGGACCAGTTCATCGACTACCTGATGCTGGTTGGTGACAGCTCCGACGGCATTCCCGGCGTGCCCGGCGTCGGCCCCAAGACCGCCGTGAAGTGGCTGTCCGAGCAGGGTTCGCTGGCGGCGCTGGTGGCGCAGGCTGACAGCATCAAGGGCAAGACCGGCGAGAAGTTCCGCGATCATCTGCCCATGCTGCCGATGACCCGCGAGCTGGTCACCATCAAGTGCGACGTGCCGCTGGCCCAGGCGCCGGCCGATCTGGCCCTGCACGCCGCCGACACCGATGCCCTGCGCGAGCTCTATGCCGAGCTGGATTTCCGCAGCTGGCTCAACGAACTGACGCAGGCGCCGGCCGGCACCGAGGCTGGCGGTGCCGCCAGCTGGTCGCGCCAGGACGCCGCGCCCGCCTATGCGCTGTCCGCGCCGCCGGGGCCGGTCGCCACGGACGATGCGGCAGTCACCGATGCCGGCGCCCGGTCCGAACCCGTCGCTGCGGAGGCCGGCGTCGCCGCGCCGGACGCCGAGCCCACCCGTACCGAGGTCGTGCTCACCAGCGAACAGCTGCAGGCGCTGGTGGCCGAGCTAGGGGCTGCAGATGCCTTCGCGTTCGATACCGAAACCGACAGCCTGGACTACCTGAAGGCGCGCCTGGTCGGGCTGTCGTTCGCGGTGCGGCCGGGCCAGGCCTGGTATGTGCCGGTCGGTCACGACTACGCCGGTGCACCCGAGCAGCTGCCGCTGGCCGATGTGCTGGCGGTGCTGGGGCCGCTGCTGGAGGACGAGGCCCGGCCCAAGATCCTGCAGCACGCCAAGTACGACATGCACGTGCTGGAGAACCATGGCATCGGCCTGCGCGGCGTGGTGTTCGACACCATGCTCGCATCCTACGTGCTGGATGCCACCGCCACGCGGCACAACCTCGGCGATCTGGCGAAGTACTATCTCGATCGTGATTCCATCAGCTTCGAATCCATCGCCGGAAAGGGTGTCAAGCAGCTCACCTTCAACCAGGTCGGCATCGACCAGGCCGCGCCCTACGCCGGCGAGGATGCCGATCTCACGCTGCGTCTCACCGACCTGTTTTCCCGCGAGCTGCGGGCCGTGCCGGCGCTGGACAGCCTGTTGCGCGAGCTGGAGCTGCCGGTGCAGCGCGTGCTGCAAAAAATGGAGCGCCACGGCACGCTGATCGACCCGGCGCAGCTGCACAAGCAGTCGCTGACGCTGGCCTCGCGCCTGCTATGGCTGGAAAAGCAGGCCTACGAGATCGCCGGCGAGGAGTTCAACCTCGGTTCGCCGAAGCAGCTCGGCGTGATCCTGTTCGACAAGCTGGGCATTCCCGGCGGCAAGAAGACCGCCACCGGCCAGTATTCGACGGCGGAAGAAGTGCTGGAGCAGCTCGATCATCCGCTGCCGCGCGTGCTGCTGGAGCATCGCGGCCTGGCCAAGCTGAAGTCGACCTACACCGACAAGCTGCCGGAGATGATCCACGCCGAAACCGGCCGCGTGCACACCTCCTACCACCAGGCGGTGGCGGCGACCGGGCGGCTGTCATCGTCCGACCCCAACCTGCAGAACATTCCCATCCGCACCGAAGAGGGCCGGCGTATCCGCCAGGCCTTCATCGCGCCGCCGGGGCATGTGCTGCTGGCCGCCGATTACTCGCAGATCGAGCTGCGCATCATGGCGCACCTGTCCGGCGACGAGGGCCTGCTGCGCGCTTTCCGCAACGGCGAGGACATCCACCGCGCCACCGCCGCCGAGGTGCTGGGCATCGCGCCCGGCGAGGTCACGTCGGAGCAGCGCCGTGCCGCCAAGGCGGTCAACTTCGGTCTGATCTACGGCATGTCGGCCTTCGGTCTGGCGAAGCAGCTCAACATTTCTCGTGGCGAGGCGCAGGACTACATCGGCCGTTATTTCGCGCGCTATCCCGGTGTGCAGGAGTACATGGAGCGCACGCGCGAGCAGGCCGCCGAGCAGGGCTACGTCGAGACCCTGTTCGGTCGCCGGCTGATGCTGCGCGATATCCGCGCCAGCAAGCCGGTGCTGCGCCAGGCCGCCGAGCGCGCGGCGATCAACGCGCCCATGCAGGGCACGGCTGCGGACATCGTCAAGCGCGCCATGCTGCGCGTGGAGCAGGCGCTGGCGGAGGCCGGGCTGAAGGCGGTCATGATCATGCAGGTGCACGACGAACTGGTGCTGGAAGTGCCGGAAGCCGAGGTCGCCGAGGTCACCGCCCTGCTCAAGCGTGAAATGCCAGCTGCCGCCGAGCTGGCGGTGCCGCTGGAGGTCGAGGTTGGCACCGGCGCCAACTGGGACGAGGCGCACTGACCGGCGGGCAGGCGCTGCGATTGCCGTGACGGCTGCAGGGATGGGCGGATGGCGGGGCCTCAGGCCTCGCCTTGCGGTCCGGCCGGCGTTTCGATGGCGCCCTCGCCGGCGGCCTCTGCCTGCGAGGGCAGCGGCACCGCCAGCCAGTCGGCCAGCTTCAGCGCGGCTTCATCCAGCCCCAGCCGGCTGACGGCGGAGAACAGCTGGATGCTGGCCTCGAAGTCGAGCTTCTTCAGGTCGCGGCGCACGGCCTGCAGGCTGGTCATGGCCGGGCCGCGGTTGAGCTTGTCGGCCTTGGTCAGCAGGATATGCACCGCCAGCGGCTGCGGCCGTTCCTGGGCCCAGGCCAGCATGTTGCGGTCGAACGGCGTCAGCGGGTGGCGCACATCCATGAGCAGGATCAGTCCGCGCAGGCTCTGGCGCTCGCGCAGGTAGTGCGCGAGGTGCTTCTGCCACTCGATCTTCATCTGCTCCGGCACCTTGGCGTAGCCGTAGCCGGGCAGGTCGACCAGGCTGCGTTCCTCGTCCAGCGCGAAAAAGTTGATGAGCTGGGTGCGGCCGGGTGTCTTGGAGGCGCGCGCGAGCTGGCGCTGGCGGGTCAGCGTGTTGATGGCGCTGGACTTGCCGGCGTTGGAGCGGCCGGCGAAGGCGACCTCGAAGCCGATGTCGGGCGGGCACAGCGCCACGGTCGGGGCGCTGATGCGAAATTGCGCCCGGGCCAGCTGTACCAGCATGTATTCAGCGTCCGTCATGATGACCGCCTGTCTCTGAGAAGCCGATAGTCTATAGGTCCGCGCCGTTCATGGGCACTCTCGCGGGCAATGCGGCGCGCGCCGGCATCGCCGGGTGGTGCCAAAGCACCATGCCCGGGCGGTTTTGCCACCACCGGTAATCCGCTATCCTCCGGTATCGTTGATTCCCGCAACAGCGTCCGGAAATGCCGGAACACGCGCCAAGACCCGATAAAAGGACACAGCTATGAAAAAGTGGTTCGCGCTCTGCCTGCTGGCCATCTGGCCCGGCCTGGCCATGGCCTTCGTTCCCGTCGAGGGCAAGGACTACACGCGCCTCGCCAATCCCGGTCCGGTCGACAAGCCCGGCCTGATCGAGGTCCGCGAGTTCTTCTGGTACGGCTGCGGCCATTGCTACAACCTCGAGCCGCATGTCGTGGGCTGGCTGAAGACCAAGCCTGCCGACGTCAACTTCGTGCGCACGCCGGCGGCCCTGAACGCGGTCTGGGAATCCAATGCGCGCGGCTACTACGTGGCCGAGATGCGCGGTCTGGTGGAGAAGACCCACGGCCCGCTGTTCGCGGCCATCCACGTCGACAAGCAGCGTCTGCACGACCAGAAGAGCCTGGCGAAGTTCTACAGCCGCTTCGGCATCAGCGAGAAGGATTTCAACGGCCTCTACAGCTCGTTCCCGATCGAGGGCCAGGTCGCGCGTTCACGCACCCTCGCCATCCGCTACCAGCTCTCCGGCGTCCCGGCCATCGTGGTCAACGGCAAGTACCTGGTGCCGGGCGAAGGCGCCCGCACCATCCAGGTCGTCAACGCGCTGATCGCGAAAGAACGCGCCGGCGGCCGCTGATCACTGACGGCGGCGCCCGTCAGCGCACGGGTCGCCGCCCTCTCCTCACTCCGCCGGCACGGCACCCTTGTCGGGCTGCCAGGCCATGGCGCCCAGCATGATCAGCCGCAGCTGCTTGGTGGTGCGGCTGATCTGCTCGTTCTCGTCTTCCCCGTAGGGCAGCGCCAGCAGGTCCAGCGCCAGGTGAATCACGGTGTTGACCACCAGGTCGGCGAGCATGACGAGGTCTTCGGCGGGAAAGCGCTGGTAGGCCGGCCACTTGTGCAGGTCCTCGGCCAGCTCGGCGACGAAACGGCGGATTTCGCCATGG
>NZ_PTQZ01000046.1 GCF_002943415.1 Amnimonas aquatica
GGCCGTCGCGCCCGGCTCTGGGCCGAGGTGCATCTGCGCGCGCACAACGGCATGTCGCACCTGTTCCTCGGCGATGCCGCCTACCGCAATCTGGGGCTGCCGCGAGGGCGGCGCTGGGACTGGTTCCCGCTCGCGCTCATCCCGCTGGTGCTGGGCAGCGAGGTCTGCCGGCTGGTGCTGCCGGGCGGCACCCGGCGCTTCGCCGGCTGGGGCGGGAAATGGCAGGTGTCCTGGCTGGCGCGGCGGCTGCGCAACCGGCCTGCGGAGTTCCGTCCGGTGGAGCGGCTGGCCGGCAGCATGCGCGCGTCCGAACACTGAGGCATCGCCGGGAAACGGCGGCCCATGAACGAACATGCCCGGACAGGCCGGGCATGATGCGTGTTTTCGGCCGGCCGCTGGCCGGTGGCGCGACCGCGCCGCGCAGCCTCAGCCCTTCTTGGCTGGGCGGGTGCCGGCGAGCAGGGTCTCGGCCTGGGCGGCGAGATCGTTCATGCCCAGTGCCTTGTAGTTCTTCACCAGCAGACCCAGGGCCTCCGGCACGGCGCTGCTTTCCGGGTAGTTCTCCACCACCCAGCGTGCGCGGTTGACCACGGCCACCAGTGCGCCACGGGTCTCGTAGTAGCGTGCCACGTGCAGCTCGGCCTCGGCCATCTGGTTGCGCAGATAGACCATGCGCTGGCGCGCGTCGGCCGCGTACGGGCTGTCCGGGTAGCGCGCGTTGAGCTGGCGGAAGTCATCGAAGGCGATGCGCGCCTGGCCCATGTCGCGGTGCGCCATGTTCACCGGCAGGCGCTTGAGTAGCGAGTCCTGGTCGATGGAGAAGTTGGACAGGCCGCGCAGGTAGAGCACGTAGTCCAGGCGCGGCGACTCCGGGTGCAGGCGCAGGTAGCGGTCGGCGGCGGTGATGGCGCCGAGGTACTCGGACTGCATGTACTTGCCGTAGATGACCTCGAGCTGGGCCTGCTCGGTGTAGTTGCCGACCGGGTACTGGGATTCCAGGGCTTCGAAGCCGGCCACGGCGACGCCGTAGTTGCCGGCCTTGAGGGCGGCGTTGGCCTCCTCGTAGTAACGGGCTTCGGTCTTGACCGTGTTCTGGGGCTTGGAGGCGCAGGCGGCCAGCAGCACGACCGGAACGAGAAGCAGGGCACGCAGGGGAAGGTTTTTCATGGATTCATCCAACGGTGAGCACCAGACGTGGTGCACAGGTACAATCCTCCTATTAAACACCAGCTCGCCGGACCCGCCAAACCATGTCGCAAGCAACTTCACTCCAGGCCATCTCTCTCCAGGCCGTGGTTCCGCCCGAGCTTGCCGGCAGCCGCCTGGACCAGGCCGCCGCCCAGCTGTTCGGGGAGTACTCGCGCGAGCGCCTGAAGCAGTGGATCCAGGATGGCTCGCTGACCCTGGACGGCCGCGGCGCCAAGCCCAAGGACAAGGTGCTGGGGGGCGAGCGGCTGGTGGTCGAGGCCACGCTGCAGGAGGAAACCTTCGGCGTGGCCGAGGACATTCCGCTCGACATCGTGCATGAAGATGCCCACCTGCTGGTCATCAACAAGCCGGCCGGCCTGGTGGTGCATCCGGGCGCCGGCAATCCGCAGGGCACGCTCATGAACGCGCTGCTGCACCACGACCCGTCGCTGGCGCAGCTGCCGCGCGCGGGCATCGTGCATCGTCTGGACCGCGACACCACCGGCCTCATGGTGGTGGCGAAGACGCTGCCGGCGCACACCGACCTGGTGGCGCAGCTGGCCGACAAGCGCGTCTACCGCGAGTACGAAGCGGTGACCTACGGCAACATGACCGGCGGCGGCAGCGTGGACGCGCCCATCGACCGTCATCCGCACGACCGCGTGCGCATGGCCGTGGTCGCCGGCGGACGCCCGGCGGTCACGCACTACCGCATCCTGCAGCGCTTCCCCAATCACACCCATGTGCGCCTGCAGCTGGAGACCGGCCGCACGCACCAGATCCGCGTGCACATGGCGCACATCGGCTACCCGCTGGTGGGCGACCCGGTCTACGCCCGCCTGCGCTTTCCCAAGGGCGCCGGCCCGGAGCTGCTGGACACCCTGCGCGGCTTCAACCGCCAGGCCCTGCACGCCCGCCGCCTGGGCCTGACGCACCCGGCCACGGATGAGCAGTGCCTGTGGGAAAGCGACTTGCCCGATGACTTCATCAACCTGCTCCAGATCCTGAAGCAGGACGCCCAGCCGGCCGGCTGAGCCGGTTTTCCGCGAGGGACAGGCCCATGAGCACCGACACCCTGCTTGCGCACGCCCTGATGCCGGACTGGCCGGCGCCGGCGCGCGTCCGCGCGCTGGTCACCACGCGCCGGGGCGGTCACAGCCGGGCGCCCTGGGACAGCCTCAACCTCGGGGATCACGTCGAGGATGACCCGCAGGCCGTGGCGGCCAACCGGGCCTTGCTCGAACAGGCGTTGCAGCATCTGGCGCCGGCCTCGGCGCCGCAGTGGCTGCGCCAGGTGCACGGCACGCGCGTGATCGAGCCACCGGCCGAGCCGACGCAGCGCCGGGTGTGGACGCCCGAGGCCGATGCCGCCAGCACCGACCGCGCCGGCGTGCCGCTGGTGATCATGACCGCCGACTGCCTGCCGGTGCTGTTCACCGATCGCCAGGGCAGCCGCGTGGCAGCAGCGCACGCGGGCTGGCGCGGCCTCTGCGATGGTGTGCTGGAGGCCACCCTGGCGAGCTTTCCCGACCCGAGCCAGGTCATGGCCTGGCTCGGTCCGGCGATCGGTCCGGCATCCTTCGAGGTCGGCGGCGAGGTCCGCGCCGCCTTCATGGCCCATCAGGCCGAAGCCGCCGAGGCGTTCACGCCCTCGCCGGCGCGCCCGGGGCACTGGCTGGCGGATATCTACCTGCTCGCGCGCCAGCGCCTGCGGCACGCCGGCATCGGCTCGGTGCACGGTGGCGGACGCGACACCTGCGCCGAGCACGAGACCTTTTTCTCCTACCGGCGTGACGGCCGCACCGGCCGCATGGCCAGCGTGATCTGGCTGGTGCCGGCAGACTGATTGCCCGGCCGGACACGGCGGCCATGACTACAGCAGCGAACACAGCAATGAGCGAAGCAATGACGACAGTGGTGGTGGTGTATCACAGCGGCTACGGCCACACCGAGCAGGTGGCGCGGCATGTCGCCCTGGGCGCGGCGGCCGTGCCCGGCGTGGTCGTGGCGGACATGCCGGTGACCGCCCCGGACTGGGCGCTGCTGGAGGCCGCAGACGCCATCATCTTCGGTTCGCCGGTCTACATGGGCAGCGTTTCCGCGCCGTTCAAGCAGTTCATGGACGACACCTCCCGGGTCTGGCTGCGCCAGGGCTGGCAGGACAAGCTGGCCGCCGGCTTCGTCAACTCCGGTGCGCTCAGCGGCGACAAGCAGGTCGCCCTGCAGCAGCTGCAGACCTTCGCCGGCCAGCACGGCATGCTCTGGGCCAGCTTCCCTCTGCAGCCCACGGGCACCGGGCCGGACGACCTCAACCGTCTGGGCTCCAACTCCGGCCTCATGACCCAGGCCGACAACGACGATCCGGTGCTGACGCCGCCGCGCGGCGACCGCCTGACCGCCGAGCTGTTCGGCCGTCATGTCGCCGAGCGCGCGCTGCGCTGGCGGCGCGGGGCCTGACACCTCTGCGGCTTTGTGTCGCGCAATTGTTGCAGGCCTTGAAATCCTCCCCGGCCACCCAAACCTGATCAGATAAGCGCGGGCACAACGGCCCGCCGAACCGATCACGAGATGGCTCCGGGAGGATCACCCATGCGACTCGACAAACTGACCGCTAAGCTGCAGCAGGCACTGGCCGATGCCCAGTCCCTCGCCGTCGGCCGCGACCACAACAACCTCGACCCGCTGCACCTGCTGGCGGCCCTGCTGCAGCCGGCCGACAGTGCCGTGGCGCCGCTACTGGCCCAGGCCGGCGTGTCGCTGCCGGCGCTGCGCGACAGCGCCGACAAGGCGCTGGACAACCTGCCGCGCATCGCCCGCGCCACCGGCGAGGTGGTGCCCAGCCCTGATCTCATGCGCGTGCTCAACCTCGCCGACAAGCTGGCGCAGCAGCGTCAGGACGGCTTCATCGCCAGCGAGCTGGTGCTGCTGGCCATGGTCGAGGCCGATGTCGCTGCCGGCAGGCTGCTGAAGCAAGCCGGCGCCGACAAGGCGAAGCTGACGCGGGTCATCGACCAGCTGCGCGGCGGCGAGTCGGTGCAGAGCGCAGGCGCCGAGGACCAGCGCGGCGCGCTGTCGAAGTACACCATCGACCTCACCGCACGCGCCGCCAGCGGCAAGCTCGATCCGGTCATCGGCCGCGATGACGAGATCCGCCGCACCCTGCAGGTGCTGTCGCGGCGCACCAAGAACAACCCGGTGCTGATCGGCGAGCCGGGCGTCGGCAAGACCGCCATCGTCGAGGGGCTGGCGCAGCGCATCGTCAACGGTGAGGTGCCGGACAGCCTGAAGTCGAAGAAAGTGCTGGTGCTCGACATGGGCTCGCTGATCGCCGGCGCCAAGTTCCGCGGCGAGTTCGAGGAGCGCCTGAAGGCGGTGCTGCAGGAGCTGGCCAAGCTGGAAGGGCAGGTCATCCTGTTCATCGACGAGATCCACACCATGGTCGGCGCCGGCAAGGCCGACGGCGCCATGGATGCCGGCAACATGCTCAAGCCCGCCCTCGCGCGCGGCGAGCTGCACTGCGTCGGCGCCACCACGCTGGACGAGTACCGCCAGTTCATCGAGAAGGATGCCGCGCTCGAGCGCCGCTTCCAGAAAGTGCTGGTCGACGAACCCAGCGTCGAAGACACGGTGGCCATCCTGCGCGGTCTCAAGGAACGCTACGAGCTGCATCACGGCGTCGACATCACCGACCCGGCGATCATCGCGGCGGCGCGGCTGTCGCACCGCTACATCACCGACCGCAAGCTGCCGGACAAGGCCATCGACCTGATCGACGAAGCGGCCGCGCGCATCCGTCTCGAAATGGACTCCAAGCCCGAGGCCATGGACAGGCTCGACCGCCGCCTGATCCAGCTCAAGATGGAGCGCGAGGCGCTGAAGCAGGAAGACGATGCCGCTTCGAAGCAGCGTCTTGTCAAGCTTGGCGAGGAGATCGAGCGGCTGGAACGCGAGTACGCCAGCCTCGACGAGGTCTGGAAGGCCGAGAAGTCGTCGGTGGCCGGTGCCCAGCAGATCAAGGAGCAGCTGGAGAAGGCGCGCCTGGATTTCGATGCCGCGCGACGGGCCAACGACCTGGAGAAGATGTCGCAGCTGCAGTACGGCGTCATTCCCGATCTCGAGAAGCGGCTGGCGGCGGCGCAGAGCGGCGAGCAGCCGGCGGCGACGCTGCTGCGCAGCAAGGTCACCGAGGCCGAGATCGCCGAAGTGGTGTCGCGCAGCACCGGCATTCCGGTCGCCAAGATGCTCGAAGGCGAACGCGAGAAGCTGCTGCGCATGGAACAGGTGCTGGCCGAGCGCGTGGTCGGGCAGGATGAAGCCGTGGCAGCGGTGTCGCATGCCGTGCGTCGCGCCCGCGCCGGCCTCACCGATCCCTCGCGGCCGAGCGGCTCGTTCCTGTTCCTCGGCCCCACCGGTGTCGGCAAGACCGAGCTGTGCAAGGCGCTGGCGACCTTCCTGTTCGACAGCGACGACGCCATGGTGCGCATCGACATGTCGGAGTTCATGGAGAAGCACAGCGTGTCGCGCCTGGTCGGTGCCCCGCCGGGCTACGTCGGCTACGAGGAGGGCGGCACGCTGACCGAGGCGGTGCGGCGCAAGCCCTACTCGGTGGTGCTGCTCGACGAGGTCGAGAAGGCGCATCCGGATGTCTTCAATATCCTGCTGCAGGTGCTGGAGGACGGTCGTCTCACCGATGGCCAGGGCCGCACGGTGGACTTCCGCAACACGCTGATCGTGATGACCTCGAACCTGGGCGCGGACCTGATCCAGGGCCTGACCCAGGCCGGCCGGCCGGAGGATATCCGGGTCGCGGTCATGGAGGCGGTCGGTCGCCACTTCCGGCCCGAGTTCATCAACCGCATCGACGAGACGGTGGTGTTCGCGCCGCTGGGCGAGGCGCAGATCCGCGCCATCGCTGACATCCAGCTCGACCGCCTGCGCGGGCGCCTGGCCGAGCGCGACCTGCGTCTGGTGGTGGGGGAGACGGCCATGGCGCAGCTGGCGGCCATCGGCTTCGATCCGCTGTTCGGCGCGCGGCCGCTGAAGCGTGCCATCCAGGCGAAGCTGGAGAATCCGCTGGCGGACCATCTGCTGCGCGGCGACTTCGTGGCTGGCGACACCATCCAGGTCGACGAGGAGCACGGCACGTTCACGTTCCACAAGGCGCTGCTGCACTGACACGGCGCCACGGCCGCGCGAGTCCGGCCGGCGTCATGCCCGCTCATGACAGAGTCATGGCCGGGCATGACGCGCGTGCGGCGCCTGCGGGCTTGACAGGCGTTGGTTTTGCATAAAAAATCACCGGTCTCATGGTGGGCGCCGATACGCTGAACACCCTCGGCAATTCGGCGCCAGGACCCTTGTGTCCTGTTCCGGTCGCGGCCAAACCCGCGATCCTTTATTTCCGCTCGGCGGCCTGCTGCGCATACCCGATGCCAGCCAGACCGCGACCCCGACCCCGGGGATCAGCGAGCTGATGCATCAGCCCCCATGTTTTTTCGATCGTGCTAGAATCCGGCCCCCTCATGCGGCACTGCGTGTGTGCACGCGCGCCCGGGGTGGTCCGGGCCTGGCCTGGCATTCTCTACATAGGGTGAATCGTGGAACAGTTATCCGGCGGTGAAATGCTCATCCGCGCCCTCGCTGACGAAGGTGTGGAATATCTCTTTGGTTATCCCGGTGGCGCCGTGCTGCACATTTACGACGCCATCTTCCAGCAGGACAAGGTCAAGCACATCCTGGTCCGCCACGAGCAGGCCGCCGGCCATGCCGCCGACGGCTACTCGCGTGCCACCGGCAAGGTCGGCACGGTGCTGGTGACGTCCGGCCCGGGCGCGACCAACACGGTCACGGCCATCGCCACGGCCTACATGGACTCCATCCCGATGGTGATCATCTCCGGTCAGGTGCCGTCGCACCTGGTGGGCGAAGACGCCTTCCAGGAAACCGACATGGTCGGTGTCAGCCGCCCCATCGTGAAGCACAGCTTCCAGATCCGTCACGCCTCGGAAATCCCGGGCGTGGTGAAGAAGGCGTACTACATCGCCGCCTCGGGTCGTCCGGGCCCGGTGGTGATCGACATTCCCAAGGATTGCACCAATCCGCTGGAGAAGTTCCCGTACGAGTACCCGGCCAAGGTCAAGCTGCGCTCCTACAGCCCGCCGGGCCGCGGTCACGCCGGCCAGATCAAGAAGGCCGTGGACGAGCTGCTGGCCGCCAAGCGCCCGGTGATCTACGCCGGTGGCGGTGTGGTGCAGGGCAATGCCGCCGGGCTGCTCACCGACCTGGTGCGTTCGCTGGGCTACCCGTGCACCAACACGCTGATGGGCCTGGGCGCCTACCCGGGCTCCGATCCGCAGTTCATCGGCATGCTGGGCATGCACGGCACCTACGAAGCCAACATGGCCATGCACCACAGCGATGTGATCCTGGCCGTGGGCGCGCGTTTCGATGACCGCGTCACCAACAACACCGCCAAGTTCTGCCCGAGCGCGAAGATCATCCACATCGACATCGACCCGGCCGCGATCTCCAAGACCGTGCGCGTCGACATCCCGATCGTGGGTGGCGTGGAGCCGGTGCTGAGCGAAATGCTGGCGCTGGTGAAGGCCGACGACGCCGCCCGTCCGGACGCCGAAGCGCTGAAGGTGTGGTGGGAGCAGATCAACCAGTGGCGCGCCCGCCATGGTCTGCGTTATGACGCCCCGGCTCCCGACCAGATGAAGCCGCAGCAGGTCGTGGAAATGCTCTACAAGGTCACCGACGGCCAGGCCTACGTGACCTCCGACGTGGGTCAGCACCAGATGTTCGCGGCCCTGTACTACAAGTACGACCGTCCGCGTCAGTGGATCAACTCGGGCGGCCTCGGCACCATGGGCTTCGGCCTGCCGGCGGCCATGGGCGTGAAGCTCGCCTATCCCGACGCGACCGTGGCCTGCGTCACCGGCGAAGCCTCGATCCAGATGAACATCCAGGAGCTGTCGACCTGCCTGCAGTACGGCCTGCCGGTGAAGATCGTCAACATCAACAACCAGTCGCTGGGCATGGTCAAGCAGTGGCAGGACATGCAGTACGAAGGTCGTCATTCGAGCTCGTACATGGAGTCGCTGCCGGACTTCGTCAAGCTGGTCGAGGCCTACGGCCACGTCGGCATCAAGATCACCGATCCGGCCGAGCTGGAGTCGAAGATGCGCGAGGCCTTCGCCATGAAGGACAAGCTGGTGTTCCTCGACATCTACGTGGACCCGAGCGAGCATGTGTACCCGATGCAGATCGCCAAGGGCTCCATGCGTGACATGCTGCTGAGCAAGACGGAGCGTACCTGATCATGCGTCGTATCATTTCCGTGCTGCTGGAAAACGAACCGGGCGCGCTCTCCCGCGTGGTCGGCCTGTTCTCCCAGCGCAACTACAACATCGAGACCCTGACCGTGGCCCCGACCGATGACGCGACCCTGTCGCGCATCACGCTGACCACCAACGGCGACGAACACAAGATCGAGCAGATCACCAAGCAGCTCAACAAGCTGATCGAAGTGGTCAAGGTTGTGGACCTGAGCGAAGGCCAGCACATCGAGCGCGAGCTCATGCTGGTCAAGGTCAAGGCCGTGGGCGCCGCCCGCGCCGAGATCAAGCGCACGGTCGACATCTTCCGCGGCCACATCGTGGACGTGACGCCGAGCGTCTACACCATCCAGCTCACCGGCCCGAGCGACAAGCTCGACGCCTTCATCGAGGCGCTGTCGGAAACCTCGATTCTGGAAGTCGTGCGCACCGGCGTGTCCGGCATCGCCCGTGGCGAGAAGGTGCTGAGCATCTGATCGCGGGGTGATGGTGATTCGACGAAAAGGCCCGCTGTTGCGGGCCTTTTCGTTTAACCCTACTTAACCCCACTTTAGTATCACATAGGCACGGCAATTCTCATTATTTGGTACTAATTCCCATGTGTAATGAGGGTTGTCCGTTTTTCACGGACGTTGCTGGCTTTGTCGAGGGGGGTATTCGATGTCCATAGCGGACAACGAAATTCTCAATAAGCGATAATTTATTGCAACATACGCGACTTGATGCTATGGTGTGCATATGAGTGCTTCCAAAAGAGAATCCAATGTGGTGCAGATGCAAGTTACCCTGCCGGAAGGGCGGGTAGGTCATCTTGCGTTCACTGAGGAAATCGAGAGCTACCTGCGGCGCGCTCACAATCTCTTTGGCGGCGGGTTGGACGGTGCAGATACTGTCGTGCTGCTGGAGATGTTTTTTGCCTACAAGCTCGGGAGCGATGGCAATTCACCTGGTAGCGGCAAACAGGCCGTCGTTGCGGTGGTGTCCTTTCTGGAGCATTGCAAGACCCAACCGTGGCTCTGGCAGCCCCAGCACCTTCAGCACTAC
>NZ_PTQZ01000047.1 GCF_002943415.1 Amnimonas aquatica
CGGCGGCGCTGCCGCTGACCGCGCTGACCGCCTGGGAGCTGCTGTTCGACCGGCTGCAGGTGGCGCGCGACCAGCCCGGCACGTTGCTGGTCATCGGCGGTGCCGGCGGTGTCGGCTCGGTGCTGGTGCAGCTGGCGCGCAAGCTGACGCGGCTGACCGTGGTCGCCACCGCGTCACGGCCGGAAAGCCGCGACTGGTGCCTGCGGCTCGGCGCGCATCATGTCGTCGACCATGGCGGTTCGCTGGCGACGGCCTGGTCTGCAGCGCGGACGCAGGATGGCCAGGGCCTGGCGGCGCCCGCATACGTGGCCTGCCTGACCCACACCGACCGGCACTGGGCCGATGTCGCCGCGCTGGTGGCGCCGCAGGGGAAGGTGGCGCTGATCGACGATCCGGAGGCCATCGACATCCGCCTGCTCAAGCGCAAGAGCGTGTCGCTGCACTGGGAGTTCATGTTCACCCGCAGCCTGTTCGCCACCGACGACATGATCGCGCAGCACCGCATCCTCACCGAGGTCGCCAACCTGGTGGATGACGGCGTGCTGTCCACCACGCTGGCTGGCGTGGCCGGGCGCATCACCGCAGAGGATCTGCGTCAGGCGCATGCCCGCCTGGAGAGCGGCAGCAGCATCGGCAAGCTGGTGCTGGAGGGGTTCTGAGCGCAGGGCCAGACAGTGGCGAGGTGGCCTGAGGCACCCCGGCGGGCTGCGCTCAGTCGGCGTCGGCCCGCAGCGCCCGCTGCTTCTCGATGATGCGGCCGAAGAACAGGCCGAGCTCGAACAGCAGCCACATCGGGATGGCCAGCATGGCCATGGACAGGGCGTCCGGCGGGGTCAGGAACATGGCCACGAAGAAGCAGCCGACGATGATGTAGCGGCGCTTGTCGGCCAGCGAGGCGCTGTTGACCACCCCGGCCACGATCAGCACCAGCACGGCGACCGGTATCTCGAAGGTGAAGCCGAAGACGAGGAAGAGCTTGAGCGCGAAATCCAGGTACAGGTTGATGTCGGTCATGATCGCCACGCCTTCCGGGCCGACCCTGGTGAAGAAGCCGAGGATGGCCGGCAGCGTGATGAAGTAGGCGAAGGCCACGCCGGCGTAGAACAGCACCACGCTGGACAGCACCAGCGGAATGGCGATGCGGCGCTCGTGCCGGTACAGCGCCGGCGCGATGAAGCCCCAGATCTGCACCAGGATGTAGGGAATGCAGATGAACAGGGCAGCGAAGAAGGTGAGCTTGAACGGCGCCATGAACGGCGAGGTGACATCGGTCGCGATCATGGTGCTGCCGGGCGGCAGCAGCGCGCGCAGCGGCGCCGACAGCCAGGCGTAGATGTCGTTGGCGAAGTAGGCCAGGCTGAAGAACAGCAGGATGACGGCGCCGAGCACGCGCATCAGGCGCGTGCGCAGCTCGACCAGGTGGCCGACCAGCGGCATGTCGGTGGGGGCGGGCCCGGGCGGCGGCAGCAAGGGGTCTGTCATGACTTCTCGGCGGGTGTGTCGGCGCTGTCGGGGGCAGTGCCCGCCGGCACCACGGCTGGGGCGGATGTGCCGGTGCCTGTTGCGGCGTGCGCGGCATCCGTGTCCTGCGGTATCGGTGCATCGGCCGGTATCGCCGCGGGTGTGCCGGCGGTATCGGTTGGCGCCGGCGCCGTGCGCGTGTCATCCAGCGCCGAGCGGATGTCGCTGTCGATCTTCTGCAGCTCCTGATTCAGCGCCTGCAGGCCTGCGGCGGCCTTGGCCTTTTCCATTTCCTTGCGGATGCGCTCGCGCATTTCGGCGGCGGCGACTTCGCTTTCGATGTCGGCCTGCACGCTGACCAGCAGGCGACGGATGCGGCCGATCCAGGCGCCGGCCATGCGCGCGGCATGGGGCAGCTTCTCGGGGCCGAGCACCACCAGCGCGATCACCGCGAGCAGCAGCAGTTCGCTGAAGCCGACATCAAACATGTTGCGTTTTCCGGATCACTGGCCCTGGCGCGGTTCGCTGTGCTGCTGCTGGGCAGCCGGCTGCGCGGGCGGGGTCTGCTGCTGGGTCAGCTGGGCGGGCGGCTGCTGGGATTGCTGTGCCTGCGGCGCGGCGGCATCGTCCTCGCCCTTCATGGATTCCTTGAAGCCCTTGATGGCGCCGCCCAGGTCCTTGCCCAGGTTCTTCAGCTTGGAAGTGCCGAACACCAGCACCACGATGACCAGCAGCAGCAGGATGTGCGGCAGCGAAATTCCGGACAGCATGTTTCAGTCTCCTCCGCCCCCGGGGCGGTCAAGTCTCAGTCGGCCTGTCCGCGCGAGGCCTTCTCTTCCAGGCCGGACAGGTTGAAGCGGCGTGCCAGTTCTTGCAGCACCTGGTCCGGGTGCGCATTCAACTGGCTGAGCATGACCAACGTGTGAAACCAGAGGTCGGCGGTTTCATAAACCAGGTCGTCGACATTGCCGCTGCGTTCGGCATCCTTGGCGGCGAGCAGGGTCTCGGTGCATTCCTCGCCGACCTTCTCGAGGATCTTGTTCAGGCCCTTGTGGTACAGGCTGGCCACATAGGAGCTTTCCGGGGAGGCCTGCTTGCGCTCGGCCAGCACGGCGGCGAGTTCGCGGAGCACGTCGGTCATGATGCGTAGATCTCGTCGGGGTGCTTGTGCACGGCATCGACGGTGATCCACTCGCCGTTCTCGAAGCGCCGGTAGAAGCAGGATTCGCGGCCGGTGTGGCAGGCAATGCCGCCGAGCTGCTCGACCTGCAGGATGACGACATCGCCGTCGCAGTCCAGGCGCAGCTCCTTGAGCAGCTGCACGTGGCCGGACTCCTCGCCCTTGCGCCAGAGCCGGCTGCGCGAGCGCGACCAGTAGATGCCGCGCTGCTCGGTCACGGTCAGCGACAGCGCCTCGCGGTTCATCCAGGCGACCATGAGCACGCGGCCGGTCAGGTGGTCCTGCGCGATCGCCGGCACCAGGCCGCTGGCGTCCCAGCGCACTTCATCAAGCCAAGACATGGCGTTTCCCGTGTGTCACTTGCATAGGCCGGAGAGCATACCGGAAGCGCCGGCCAGCGTCATTTCGCCAGCAGGCGCCAGACCAGGCTGACCGCGACCAGCGCGATGCCGGCAGGCACGGCGGCCGGGCTCGCCGCCACCGCGGCCAGTCCCAGCGGGGCGGCCAGCAGCAGGCCGGCACCGGCAAGCAGCCCGGTCCAGGCCAGGAAATCGTGGCGGCGGCTGGCGGCGAGCTGGCGCTGCATCTGCTTCAGTTCGGCGAGCTGGCGGCTCTGCCACTGGCCGTTCTGGCGCATCTGGGTGAGCGCGTCGAACACCAGCTGCGGCAGGTCGGGCAGGCCGGCGATCAGCAGCGGCGTGTCTTCGGTGATGCGCCGGAGCAGGGCCTTGGGGCCGATGCGGTCGTTCAGCCACTGCTTCAGCAGCGGTTTCGCCAGGCTCCAGATGTCCAGCTGCGGATACAGCTCGCGGCCCAGGCCCTCGACATGGATCAGCGTCTTCAGCAGCAGCACGAACTGCGGCGGGATCTGCAGCTCGTGGGTGCGCGCGAGGTCGAGCAGGCCGGCGAGGATGGGCGCCAGGTTGACCTGGTCGATGGGCTTGGTCAGCACCGGTTCGACCAGTCGCCGCACCTCGCGCGCGATCAGGTCCAGCGGCGCGCCGGCCGGGATCCAGCCGGCCTGGGCGGCGATGCGCACGAGCTGGGTGAAATCGCGCTGGATCAGGCTGAGCAGGATCTGCGCGATGGTGAGCTGGTCATCGGTGGGCAGCGAGCCGACGATGGCGCAGTCGAGCCCGATGAAGCGCGGGTCGGCGGGGTTGCCGGTCTCCACGTAGACATTGCCGGGGTGCATGTCGGCGTGGAAGAAGTTGTCGCGGAAGACCTGCGTGAAGAAGATCGTCAGGCCCTTGTTGGCCAGCTTCTCGCGGTCTATGCCCAGGCGCGCGAAAGTGGCGTGGTCGTTGATCGGCACGCCCTCGATGCGCTCGGCGATCATGACCTCGCGGCTGTCGTTGGCGTCATGAACCTCGGGCACGTAGAACAGCGGCGAATTGGCGAAGTTGATGCGCAGCTGGCGGGTGTTGTCGGCCTCGCGCGCCAGGTCGGTCTCGTCGAGCAGGGTGCGCTCGTAGTCGCTGACGATGCGCTGCAGCGGCAGCACGCGCATCTGCAGGCGCTCCTCGGCCAGGCGAGCGACATCCTTGAGCAGGGCCATGTCGGTGCGGATGCGCTCGGCCACGCCGGGGCGCAGCACCTTGACGACGACCTCGCGGCCGTCGAGCAGGGCGGCGGTGTGTACCTGGGCGATGGAAGCGGCGGCCAGCGGCTGGTCGTCGAAGCGGGCGAAGTGCTGCGCCAGCGGCACGCCCAGCTCGCGCTCGACGATGGCCTTGGCCTCGGCGACCGGGAACGGCGCCACGTTCTCCTGCAGGTGCTCCAGTTCGTCGAGCACGGCCGGGTCGAGC
Organism: Amnimonas aquatica; assembly: GCF_002943415.1. Taxonomy (GTDB): domain Bacteria; phylum Pseudomonadota; class Gammaproteobacteria; order Pseudomonadales; family Moraxellaceae; genus Perlucidibaca; species Perlucidibaca aquatica_A. The sequence goes on from NZ_PTQZ01000047.1 coordinate 4,450, forward strand.
AAGTCGCGGCGGGTCGACAGCAGCTGGCCGAGCTTGATGAACAGCGGCCCCAGTTCCTCGAAGGCGCGGCGCACGCGGTCCGGGCGGGTGGCGTTGTCGCCGGCCAGCCACCAGGCCGGGTGCAGGCGGATGGCCAGCAGCGCCAGGCGCGCGGCGGCGCCCGGCGGCGGTGGCAGCAGGGTGTCGAGGCGGTAGCGGGCGAAGACGGTCCAGAGCTGGAGCAGTCGCGGCCAGTGGCGGATCATGGGGTTTCCTTGCGGCTGTGGGGGTTGCCGGCGGTGGCCGGCGCGAGCCGGTCGATGCGTTGCTGCAGGCGTTGCAGACGGGCTTCGACACGTTCGACATCGGCGCGCAGGTCGCGGCTGTCCTCGATGAATTCCTCGACTTCCCACTTCACCGGCAGCAGCTCGCGCTCCTCCTGCAGGTACTCCGTGCTGTTCTGCAGGAAGGTGCGCGCGGCCTTGCGGGCGAAGCCGAACAGACCGCGCACCTGCTGGCCGAGCTGGTGGCTGGGGCCGTCGCCGAACAGCATGGCCAGCGGCTCTTCCCAGTCGATGTCGAGCTGCTTGGCGATGCCATGCAGCTGCTCGATGAGCTGGACCTGCCCGTGCACGCGCAGCGGCCCGCCGATCAGCTGCGGCTGCTGCGCCAGCGCGAGCTTGAGCAGCGCCGTGCTGTGCGCCTCGATGGTGGCGTGCGGACGCTGGTCGGATTCGGCGAGCAGGCGCACGCGGTCCTCGCGGATCTGCACCATGACACTCAGGCGCGGCGCCTCGGTCTCGAGGTAGATGCTCTTGCCGGCCAGCGCGCGCAGGCGCTGCTGTGTCGCCGGGTCGTAGCGCAACGCCTGGTTGATCAGCGCTTCGGTGGCACGCAGCGCGAGCACATAGGGCAGCGAGGGCATGGGCTTGCGGTTCTCCTGGGGCTTCCCGGCCAGAGGCTCAGAGCTTGAAGCCGCGGTGCAGGGCGACGATGCCGCCGGTCAGGTTGTGGTAGTCGCAGCGTTCGAAGCCGGCGCGCTCCATCATGCCCTTGAGCGTTTCCTGGTCCGGGTGCATGCGGATGGACTCGGCCAGATAGCGGTAGCTCTCCGAGTCATTGGCGACCAGCTTGCCCATGAGCGGCAGCAGGGTGAACGAATAGGTGTCGTAGATCTTGGACAGCGGTTCCAGCACCGGCTTGGAGAACTCCAGCACCAGCAGGCGTCCGCCCGGCTTCAGCGACTGGTACATGGAGCGCAGCGCGGCGTCCTTGTCGGTGACGTTGCGCAGGCCGAAGGCGATGGTGATGAGGTCGAAGCTGCCCGGCGCGAACGGCAGGCACTCGGCGTTGGCCTGCACGAACTCGATCTGTCCGGCCACGCCGGAGTCGAGCAGCTTGTCGCGGCCGACAGCGAGCATGGACGAGTTGATGTCGGCCAGCACCACGCGACCGGTCGGACCGACTTCGCGGTGGAAGGCACGCGCGAGGTCGCCGGTGCCGCCGGCGATGTCCAGCACCTGCTGGCCCGGGCGCACGCCGGACATCTCGACGGTGAAGCGCTTCCACAGGCGGTGGATGCCGAACGACATGAGGTCGTTCATGATGTCGTACTTGGCGGCGACCGAGTGGAACACCTCGGCGACCTTGCCGGCCTTCTCCTCGGCGCGCACGGTCTGGTAGCCGAAGTGCGTCACGTCATCGCCGAGCCCGTGGTCACGGGCACCCGCAGTGGCCGCCGGGCCGGCGGCACGGGCCGGCTGCGCGGCCGGCGCCACGGCTTCGCCTCGGGCGAGGGGGCCGTTGGCGGGGGGCAGGTCGGGGCGCTGGCTCATGTCGTGGTCTCGTGTGCGAATTCGAAGGGATATTCGTGTCCCTGCGCGAGATTGTCGAGGATACGCGCTTCCCGGCCGATGAACAGGTCCAGGAAGTCGGCCACCGACTTCATCGGCTTCATGACCGCGAAGCCGCGGGCCATGAAGTCGTAGAGACCGCCGAGGCCGGCCATGCGGGCGGGGCGGGCGGCCATCTTGAAGGTGGCGGTGATCAGGCGCGAGCGCACGTAGCGGTCCAGGCCCAGGCCCAGCTCGCGCAGCAGGTGCATCTGCTCGTGGCGCTCTTCGTAGTGGCCGCAGCGGCGGTAGGCGGCGGCCATGTCGGCGTCGTCGGGGGTGGTGATGCCGCGCGCCAGCAGGTCGCGCGCGACTTCCTCGTCGAGCTCGCCGGTGAGCGCGTTGGCCTCGACGGCGGTGGCGGCGGTGCGCATCACCGAGTCGGGCAGCATGCGGGTGGCCACCGGCAGCGCCTTCTCGATCTCGCGCGCCAGCTCGTCCAGGTCGAGGCCGGTGTAGATCTCGCTCAGGAAGAACTCGGTGATGGGCGCGAAGCGGCCGTCGGCCAGCAGCGCGGCATGGGTGCGGCGCAGGCGGGCGCTCTGCACGGCCTGCACCGACAGCACCTGGCTGGCCAGCTCGCTGTCCTGGTGGCGGGCCCAGGCGCGGTAGCGGGCGATGCCGGCGCGGATGCGCTCTGCGGTGCCGGGGGTTCCGGCATCCGTGGTCGCGGGCGATGTTGCCATGGCGGCCTCCTCGTTGGTGTTGCCGACATCCCTGTCGTGAGCCAGTGCGCTCATCTCTCATACCTCGTGTGCGTCATGCACGGTGTCTTGGCGGCGGTGTCACAGAATGAAACGGCTCAGGTCCTCGTCCTGGACCAGTGCCCCCAGGTGCGTTTCGACATCCTGCGGGGTGATCGGCAGCGTGTCGCCGCCGTGGCGGGCGGCCAGGTCGGCGGCATCGAAGGCGATGCTTTCCAGCAGGCGCTCGAGCACGGTGTGCAGGCGGCGCGCGCCGATGTTCTCGGTGCGTTCGTTGACCTGCCAGGCGATCTCGGCCAGGCGCTTCACGGTCTCTTGCGGGAAGGCGATGTTCAGGCCCTCGGTGGCCAGCAGCGCCTTGTACTGCTCGGTGAGCGAGAAGTTCGGCTCGGTCAGGATGCGCTCGAAGTCGGCCGGGGTCAGCGCTTCCAGCTCGACGCGCACCGGCAGTCGGCCCTGCAGCTCCGGAATCAGGTCCGACGGCTTGGCCAGGTGGAAGGCGCCGGAGCAGATGAACAGGATGTGGTCGGTCTTCACCATGCCGTACTTGGTGTTGACCGTGCAGCCCTCGATCAGCGGCAGCAGGTCGCGCTGCACGCCTTCGCGCGACACGTCGGCGCCCTGGGTCTCGCCGCGGCGGCAGACCTTGTCGATCTCGTCGATGAACACGATGCCCTGCTGCTCGACGGCGTGCAGCGCGCGGGTCTTCAGGTCATCTTCGCTGACCAGCTTGGCGGCTTCCTCGTCGCGGGCGCGCTTGAGCGCCTCGCGGATCTTCAGGCGTTGCGGCTTCTGGCGTCCGCCGCCGAGACCGGAGAACAGCTTCTGCAGCTGTCCGCCCATGTCTTCCATGCCGGGCGGGGTCATCAGCTCGATGTTCGGCGCCACGGCGCTGAGCTCGATCTCGATTTCCTGGTCATCGAGCTCGCCGTTGCGCAGGCGGCGGCGGAACATCTGCCGGGTGGCGTTGTCGCCGGCCGCTGCCGGCGGCGCGCTGGCGGTGTCCCAGGTGCTGCCGCCGCGCGCCGGGCGCAGCAGCACGTCGAGGATGCGGTCCTCGGCGGCTTCGTCGGCGCGGTGGCCGACGCTGGCGACGGCCTGCTCGCGCAGCATCTTCAGCGCCATGTCGGCGAGGTCGCGGATGATGGTCTCGACATCGCGGCCGACATAGCCGACCTCGGTGAACTTGGTGGCCTCGACCTTGATGAACGGGGCGTTGGCCAGGCGCGCCAGGCGGCGCGCGATCTCGGTCTTGCCGACCCCGGTGGGGCCGATCATGAGGATGTTCTTGGGCGTCACTTCGTGGCGCAGGTGCTCGGCCAGCTGCATGCGCCGCCAGCGGTTGCGCAGGGCGAGGGCGACGGCGCGCTTGGCGGCGGCCTGGCCGACGATGTGGCGGTCGAGCTCGTGGACGATCTCGCGCGGGGTCATTTCGCTCATGGCATCACCAGTCCAGTCGTTCCAGCGTGTGGTGGTGGTTGGTGTACACGCAGATGTCACCCGCCACGGTCAGTCCGTACTTGACGATCTCCTCGGCGCCCAGCTCGCTGTGCTCGACCAGCGCGCGCGCGGCGGCCAGCGCGTAGTTGCCGCCGGAACCGATGGCGATGATGCCGTGCTCGGGCTCGAGCACGTCGCCGTTGCCGGTGATGATCAGCGAGGCGCTCCTGTCGGCCACTGCCAGCAGGGCCTCCAGGCGGCGCAGCGTGCGGTCGGTGCGCCAGTCCTTGGCCATTTCCACGGCGGCGCGCACGAGGTGGCCGCCGTGCTTCTCCAGCTTGGCCTCGAAATATTCAAACAGCGTGAAAGCGTCGGCGGTGCCGCCGGCGAAGCCGGCGATGACCTGGTCGCGGTACAGGCGGCGCACCTTGCGGGCATTGCCCTTCATCACGGTGTTGCCGAGCGAGACCTGGCCGTCGCCACCGAGGACGACGCTGTTGCCGCGACGGACGGACAGTATGGTGGTCATGGTTCCACTCCCGGATTGCTGAGGGGGATGGCATCCAGCCCGGCGGCGGCCAGCGTGCGGCGCGCGGCCTCGAGGCTGTCGATGGCGTTGAACGGGCCCGCCAGCACGCGGTGCAGCGCGGTGCCCTGGCCGTCGCTGCCCGCCTGCGTGCGCGCCGGCAGGCCGAGCAGGCCGACCTGGGCGCGGCGGCGATCGGCCTCGGCTGCGCTGCGGAAGGCGCCGACCTGCAGCCAGCGCGGCGCGGCGGCATCGGCGGACGCGCCGGTCGGGGCCGGCGCTGCCTGCGACGAGGCGGTCTGGGTCGGTCGCGGGCGCGGTGCCGGACGGTTTTCCGGTGTGCGTGTCGGCAGCACCTGCTGGTTGGGCAGGATGTCGTAGAACTCGAAGCGTTCCGGCGCCTGCTCCGTGCGTGCGGGCTGGCTGCCCTTGGCCGGCTTGACCGGTTTGTCCTCGGCGAGCGCGGCCGGCACGGCCTCGACCGGCGCGGCCGGCTTGCGGGTGACATGCCAGATCAGCGCGACCAGCACGGCCAGCACCAGCAGGGCGAGAAGCA
>NZ_PTQZ01000048.1 GCF_002943415.1 Amnimonas aquatica
CGAGGCCTCGCTGCGCGTGGCCGAGGCCAAGATCCTCAGCACCGAGGTGGCCCTGCTGGCCACCAACAAGCTGTTCGAGCTCAGCGGCACCAGCTCGACGCTGGAGGAGTACAACCTCGACCGGCACTGGCGCAACGCCCGCACCCACACCCTGCACGACCCGGTGCGCTGGAAGTACCACATCATCGGCAACTACGTGCTCAACGGCGTCAACCCGCCGCGCCACCCCTGGAGCTGAGCCCTCCATCCGCCACCGGTCCGGCCCCGTGCCGACCGGTGGCGTTTCATCCGCCCGGGTCGATTTTGTTGCCCGCAGTGGCTACAAAATCGCCAGCCGGAGGACTACACTGCGCGTCCTGTTTTTCTAGGAGGCCGTCATGTCCTGGCTGCAAATCAAGATCGAAGCCCGCAAGGCCGACGCGCCCCGCTACGAAGACCTGCTCGAAACCGCCGGCGCCAGCGCCGTGCTGATGGAAGACTCCGGCGACCAGCCCCTGCTCGAACCGCCACCCGGTGCCCAGCCGTTGTGGGATGCCACGCGTGTCGTCGGCCTGTTCGTGGTCGATTCGGAAATGGATGCCGTGGTCGATTTCCTCGAGGGCCAGCTCGGCCACGCCCTGCCCCCGCACCGCATCGAAGTGCTGGAGGACAAGGACTGGGAGCGCGCCTGGATGGACAACTACCACCCCATGCGCTTCGGCGAACGGCTCTGGGTGGTGCCGAGCTGGACGCCCCCGCCGCAGCCCGACGCCATCAACCTGCTGCTCGATCCCGGCCTCGCCTTCGGCACCGGCACCCACCAGACCACCGCGCTCTGCCTGGAGTGGCTGGACGGCCTCGACCTGAAGGACAAGGTGGTGGTCGACTACGGCTGCGGTTCCGGCATCCTCGCCGTCGCCGCGCTGCTGCTGGGCGCGCGCGAAGCCTGGTGTGTCGACCTCGATCCGCAGGCGCTGACCGCGACCCGCGACAACGCCGAACGCAACGGTGTCGCCGACCGCGTGCGCGTGTTCATGCCGGAAGAGATGCCGGCCGACTTCAACCACGGCCAGGGCGCCGATGTCGTGGTAGCCAACATCCTCGCCGGCCCGCTGGGCATGCTCGCGCCGACCCTGACCGGCTTCCTGCGCCCCGGCGGCGAGATCGCCCTGTCCGGCATCATCCTGTCGCAGGTCGACGAGCTGCGCGCGATCTACGGCGAGTGCTGCGACATGGACGGCCTCGCCACCCGCGACGAGGACTGGTGCCGCCTGTCCGGCCGCAAGCGCTGATCCCCGGGGCATCCGCCATGACCACGGAACCCACCCGGCCACCCGTCGCCGACCTGCGCATGCCGGTCGAGCTGACCCGCCGCGCAGAGCGCAAGCCGGCGCCGCCACGCCGCCGCCTCTGGGCGCTGCTGGCCGCGCTCGGGCTGGTGCTGGTGATCGCCGAGGGCATCTGGCTGAGCAAGGACTTCTGGCTCGGCCAGCCCGCCGTGCGCATGGCGCTGACCCCGGTGCTGGACCGTGCCGGCTACACGCTCGAACGTCCGCGGCTGCGCGACGCCTGGGGCGTTTCCGGCCTCAACCTGAGCGCCGAAGCCGGTACCGGCGACCGCGTCTGGCACCTGGATGCGGTGCTCGTCAACCGCACCGCCATCCTGCAGCCCTGGCCGGTGCTGGAGGTGACGCTGCGCGACTGGCAGGGCCGCCTCGCCGGCCGGCGCCAGCTCGCCCCCGCCGAATACCTGCCCGCCGGCCTGCCCGCCGATCTGGGGCCGGATGCGCTGGTCGCCAGCGACCGTCCGCTGCGCATCCGGGTATCCGTGCAGTTGCCGCTGCGCGAGGACGGACGCGCCGCGCCGGTCGAGCACGCCGAGATGAGGCCGCTGCCATGAGCGCGCCGGGCATGCCGCTGGCGCCGCTGCACATCGGCCCCTACCGCATCGACACGCCGCTGGCGCTGGCGCCCATGGCCGGCGTCACCGACCGTCCGTTCCGCCTGCTCTGCCGCGCCCTCGGTGCCGGCCACGTGGTGTCGGAAATGGTGTCGTCGGAAACCCGCCTGTGGAACTCCACCAAGTCGCGCTTCCGCCTCGACCACAGCGGCGAGCCCGGACCGGTGACGGTGCAGATCGTCGGCTACGACCCGGACATGCTCGCCGATGCCGCGCGCCAGAACGTCGAGCGCGGAGCGCAGATCATCGACATCAACATGGGCTGCCCGGCGAAGAAGGTCTGCAACCGCCTCGCCGGCTCGGCGCTGATGCAGGACGAGCCGCTGGTCGCCGACATCCTGCACGCGGTGGTCGCCGCCGTCGACGTGCCGGTGACGCTGAAGATCCGCACCGGCTGGAACCGCGACAACCGCAACGGCGCCACCATCGCGCGCATCGCCGAGGATGCCGGCATCCGCATGCTCGCGGTGCACGGCCGCACCCGCGCCGACAAGTACGAGGGCGAAGCCGAATACGACACCATCGCCGCCATCAAGCGGGCGGTGTCGATTCCCGTGCTGGCCAACGGCGACATCGACAGCCCGGAAAAGGCGCGGCGAGTCTTTGAGCAGACCGGCTGCGATGGTATTATGGTCGGCCGGGGAGCCCATGGTCGTCCATGGCTCTTCCGCGAGATCGGGCACTACCTGAGAACCGGCGAACACCTGCCGCCGCCAGACCTGGCGACGCAGGAAGGCATCATCCTGGAACACCTGGACAGCCTGCACGCCTTCTACGGCACCGGTCTCGGCGTGCGATTCGCGCGCAAGCACCTGGGTTGGTACGCCGACCACTTGCCCGAGGGCCGAGCGCTCAGCAGGCAGTTCAATGCACTAGTCGAGGCTGACCGGCAGATCGGTCTGGTCAGAGAGTATTTTTCGCGTCGGGCTGATGCCCCGCGGCGGCCCGAAGCCGCCGCCTGACGACGCACACACAACGCAAAACGAACGAGAGTCAACCAGCATGGACATGTCCGTCATCAAGAAGCCGCTGACCAGCACCAGCACCCGCCCGAACCAGACCCTGCGTGATCACGTGGAGCTGGCCATGCGCAACTACTTCGCCCACCTCGACGGCGAACGCGCCAGCGAGGTCTATGACATGGTGCTGGCCGAAGTGGAAACCCCGCTGCTGGAAGTGGTGCTGGAATACACCCGCGGCAACCAGACCCGCGCCTCCGAGATCCTCGGCCTCAACCGCGGCACGCTGCGCAAGAAGCTCAAGCAGCACGGCCTGATGAACTGAGCCGCGCGCACGGAACCCCCACGGGCCGGCGGACCTCATCATCAGGCAGCCGGCCCGTTTTCCTTCCAATCCCCACAGCCTACAGAGCCCCGTCATGACCCAACGCGTGCAGCGCGCCCTGATCAGCGTTTCCGACAAGACCGGCATCGTCGCCTTCGCCCGTGAACTGGCCGCCGCCGGCGTCCACCTCCTGTCCACCGGCGGCACCTTCAAGCTCCTGCAGCAGGAGGGCGTGGCGGTCACCGAAGTGTCCGACTACACCGGCTTCCCGGAAATGATGGACGGCCGCGTGAAGACGCTGCACCCGAAGATCCACGGCGGCATCCTCGGCCGTCGCGGCCAGGATGACGCGGTCATGGCCGAGCACGGCATCGGCGGCATCGACCTGGTGGTGGTCAACCTGTACCCGTTCGCCGCCACCGTCGCCAAGGCCGACTGCACCCTGCCAGACGCGATCGAGAACATCGACATCGGCGGCCCGACCATGGTGCGCTCGGCGGCCAAGAACCACGCCCACGTCGGCATCGTGGTGAACGCGTCGGACTACGACACCGTGCTGGCCGAAGTGAAGGCCACCGGCGGCCTCTCCTACGAGACCCGCTTCGACCTGGCAGTGAAGGCCTTCGAGCACACCGCCGGCTACGACGGCATGATCGCCAACTACCTCGGCGGTCTGGTCGGCGCCACCAAGGGCGACCTGTCGGCGCGCGACACCTTCCCGCGCACCTTCAACACCCAGTTCTTCAAGGCCCAGGAACTGCGCTACGGCGAGAACCCGCACCAGCGCGCCGCCTTCTACACCGAAGCCGCGCCGAAAGAAGCTTCCGTGGCGACCGCGAAGCAGCTGCAGGGCAAGGAGCTGTCGTACAACAACATCGCCGATACCGACGCCGCGCTGGAATGCGTGAAGAGCTTCGCCAAGCCGGCCTGCGTCATCGTCAAGCACGCCAACCCCTGCGGCGTGTCCGTTGTCCTCGACGCCGAAGGCGGCATCCGCAAGGCCTATGACCTGGCCTACGCCACCGACCCGGAGTCGGCCTTCGGCGGCATCATCGCCTTCAACCGCGAACTCGATGCCGACACCGCGAAAGCGATTGTCGAGCGCCAGTTCGTGGAAGTGATCATCGCCCCCAGCGTGACGCCGGAAGCGCTGGCGGTGACCGCCGCCAAGCAGAACGTGCGCGTGCTGACCTGCGGCGCCCTGCCCGACATCACCGCCCGCAGCGCGCAGTGGGATTTCAAGCGCGTCACCGGCGGTCTGCTGGTGCAGGACCAGGACCTGGGCATGATCAAGGACAGCGACCTGAAGATCGTGACCAGGCGCGCCCCGACCGAAGCCGAGATCCACGACCTGATCTTCGCCTGGAAGGTCGCCAAGTACGTGAAGTCGAACGCCATCGTGTACGCGAAGAACCGCCAGACCGTCGGCGTCGGCGCCGGCCAGATGAGCCGCGTCAATTCCGCGCGCATCGCCGCCATCAAGGCCGAGCATGCCGGCCTGCAGGTGCAGGGCGCGGTGATGGCGTCGGACGCCTTCTTCCCGTTCCGCGACGGCATCGACAATGCCGCGAAGGCGGGCATCGCCGCCATCATCCAGCCCGGCGGCTCGATGCGTGACGCCGAGGTGATCGCTGCTGCCGACGAGGCCGGGATCGCCATGGTGTTCACGGGCATGCGGCATTTCCGGCACTGATATTGACGGTGCTTCGTAGCGGGGCCGTCCTTCGGGGTGGAAGGTTAGCGGATCGGAAACGCCGTGAACCCGTCCCTGGGGACTCCGGGTCGCCATCCCTGGCGACCACGGTTCCGCTCCGCTAACCTTCCACCCCGAAGGACTCCGAGTCGAATCGCCGTTCAGTGCGCTGTCGCCGGAATTGGCCACACAGCACCGGTAAGGATTGACCTCGTGGCGTTGGGGCGGGGTGGGGTTGGATGCCGCAGAGCGTCATGCGCCAGGGATGGCGCATGCGAGCCCCCATGGATGGGTTCACGGCGTCTCTGCGGCATCCAACCCCACCCCCGTCCCGGCGCCACCCCTGATCAAGGCTTAAAGAGAACCCGCTATGAAGATTCTGCTGCTCGGCTCCGGTGGCCGTGAACACGCCCTGGCCTGGAAACTGGCCCAGGATGCCCGCGTCGAAACCGTGTTCGTGGCACCCGGCAACGCCGGCTCCGCGACCGAAGCCAAGTGCCGCAACGTGGCGCTGGACATCCTCGACAACGCCGCGCTGGTCGCTTTCGCGCAGGCAGAAGGCGTGGCGCTGACCGTGGTCGGCCCCGAGGCCCCGCTGGTCAACGGCGTGGTCGACGCCTTCCGCGCCGCCGGCCTGAAAATCTGGGGACCGACCCGCCACGCCGCCCAGCTCGAAGGCTCCAAGGCCTTCGCCAAGGACTTCTTGGCCCGTCACGACATTCCGACCGCGTTCTACCAGGTCTTCACCGAGACCGACGCCGCCCTCGCCTACGTGCGCGAGAAAGGCGCGCCCATCGTCATCAAGGCCGACGGCCTGGCCGCCGGCAAGGGCGTGATCGTCGCCATGACGCTGGCCGAGGCGGAAGAAGCCATTGTCGACATGCTGGCCGGCAACAAGTTCGGCTCCGCCGGCGCGCGCGTCGTGGTCGAGCAGTTCCTCGACGGCGAAGAAGCCTCGTTCATCGTCATGGTGGATGGCAGGAACGCGCTGGCGATGGCCACCAGCCAGGACCACAAGCGCATCGGCGATGCCGACACCGGCCCCAACACCGGCGGCATGGGCGCCTACTCGCCGGCCCCCGTGGTGACACCGGCCGTGCACGAACGCGTCATGCGCGAGGTCATCCTGCCCACGGTCGAAGGCATGATCAGCGAAGGCCACCCCTACACCGGCTTCCTCTACGCCGGCCTGATGATCGATGACAGCGGCGCGCCGCGCGTGATCGAGTTCAACTGCCGCTTCGGCGACCCGGAGACCCAGCCGGTGATGATGCGCCTGCGCAGCTCGCTGGTGGCACTGGTCGAGGCCGGCATCGAAGGCACGCTGGACGCCATCGAGGCCGACTGGGACCCGCGCGCGGCGCTGGGCGTGGTCATGGCCGCCGGCGGCTACCCGGGCGACATCCGCAAGGGTGACGTGATCAGCGGACTCGGCCGCGAAGCCGACGGCGCCAAGGTCTTCCACGCCGGCACCGCGCTGCAGGATGGCCAGGTGGTGACCAGCGGCGGCCGCGTGCTCTGCGCCACCGGTCTCGGCGTCAGCGTGTCGGAAGCGCAGGCCGCCGCCTACGCCGAAGTGGCCAAGGTGAGCTGGACCGGCGAGTACCACCGCGGCGACATCGGCTACCGCGCCGTCGCCCGCGAACAGGCGCAGGACTGACCGCGAGGGCCCTGCGGCCCGCGACCTGCCCAGGCACCAGCAGCGAAGGCCCTCCCCGCGAGGGCCTTTTGCTGTCCGCGCCGCGAAACCGTGCAACAGCCGTCAGCACGGCCCTCACCGGAAACCGGCCAGTCAGACGCAACCCGGCGTCAGCGCATGCTTGTCACCCCGCAAGCAGCGCGCTGGTGCTATACTCTCGCGCCTCAAAAAGCAACCCTGGCAAGTGTGAGAGACACTATGGATGAGGCACTGCGCAAAGCGGCTCTGGACTATCACGAGTTCCCGCAGCCCGGCAAAATCAACGTCACGCCCAGCAAGCAGCTGATCAACCAGCGCGACCTGGCCCTGGCCTACTCGCCCGGCGTCGCCGCGCCGTGCGAAGAGATCGAGCGCGATCCGTCCACCGTCTCCCGCTACACCGCCCGCGGCAACCTGGTCGCGGTGATCACCAACGGCACCGCCGTGCTCGGCCTCGGCGACATCGGCCCGCTGGCCTCCAAGCCGGTGATGGAAGGCAAGGGCGTGCTGTTCAAGAAGTTCGCCGGCATCGACGTCTTCGACATCGAGATCAACGAGCGCGACCCGGACAAGCTGGTCGACATCATCGCCGCGCTGGAACCGACCTTCGGCGGCATCAACCTGGAAGACATCAAGGCGCCGGAGTGCTTCTACATCGAGCGCAAGCTGCGCGAGCGCTGCAAGATCCCGGTCTTCCACGATGACCAGCACGGCACCTCCATCATCGTCGGTTCGGGCCTGCTCAACGCCCTGCTGCTGGTCGACAAGAAGATCGAGGACATCCGCATCATCTGCTCGGGCGCCGGTGCCGCCGCGCTGTCCTGCCTCGACCTGCTGGTGTCGCTGGGCGCACGCCGCGAGAACATCTTCGTCACCGATTCCAAGGGCGTGATCTACGAAGGCCGCGCCGGTCTCGACGAGAGCAAGCTGCGCTACGCGCAGAAGACCGACGCGCGCACCCTGGGCGACCTGTTCCCGGGCGCCGACATGTTCCTCGGCCTGTCCACCGCCGGCATCGTCAGCCAGGACATGGTCAGGCAGATGGCCGACAACCCGATCATCTTCACCCTGTCCAACCCGACCCCGGAAATCATGCCGGAGCTGGTCAAGGAAGTGCGTCCGGACGCCATCATCGCCACCGGCCGCTCGGACTACCCGAACCAGGTCAACAACGCCCTGTGCTTCCCTTACATCTTCCGCGGCGCGCTCGACTCCGGCGCCACGGTGGTAAACGAGGCCATGAAGGTGGCCTGCGTGCACGCCATCGCGAAAATGGCCCACGTCGAATCCTCGGAATCCGTCGCCTATGGCAGCGATGCCAGCAGCTTCGGCCGCGAGTACCTGATTCCGGGCCCGCTGGACCCGCGCCTGATCATGGCCATCGCCCCCGCCGTGGCCAAGGCGGCCATGGACAGCGGCGTCGCCACCCGTCCGATCACCGACTTCGACGCCTACCGCCAGCGCCTGTCCGAGTTCGTCTACAACTCGGCCTTCTTGATGAAACCGGTGTTCGCCAAGGCCAAGGCCGTGTCGAAGAAGATCGCCTACTGCGAAGGCGAGGACGACCGCGTGCTGCGCGCGGTGCAGATCGTGGTCGACGAAGGCCTGGCCCGCCCGGTGCTGATCGGTCGTCCGGCAGTGATCGAGGCCCAGATCCGCAAGCTCGGCCTGCGCATCCGTCCGGGTGTCGATGTCGACGTGATCAACCAGGACGACGACCCGCGCTACCGCGAGTACTGGACCCACTACCACCAGATCATGGAGCGCAAGGGTGTCGGCATCGAGCTGGCCAAGCGCGAAGTGCGCCGCCGCACCACCCTGATCGGCTCGCTGCTGGTGCACTTCGGCGAAGTCGACGGCATGATCTGCGGCACCTTCGCCAACTACGACCTGCACCTGCGCTACATCAGCCGCATCATCGGCCTGGCGCCGGACTGCAGCCGCTACGCGGCGCTGAACGTGCTCATGCTGCAGGACCGCACGCTGTTCATCGCGGACACCTACGTGAACCCGGACCCGAGCGCGGACGAGCTGGCCGACATCACCCTGAAGGCCGCCGCCGTGGTGCGCAACTTCGGCCTGACCCCCAAGGTCGCGCTGCTGTCGCACTCCAACTTCGGCAACGAGAACACGCCGAGCGCGCAGAAGATGCGCGAGACCTTCCAGCTCCTGCGCGACATGGATCCGGAGCTGGAAGTCGAAGGCGAAATGCACGGCGATGCCGCGCTGGACGAGAGCATCCGCAACAACCTGTTCCCGAACTCGCGCCTGAAGGGCTCCGCCAACCTGCTGATCATGCCCAACGTGGATGCCGCCAACATCGCCTTCAACCTGCTGAAGACGGCCAGCGGCAACGGCGTCACCGTCGGCCCGATCCTGCTCGGCGCGCGCCGGCCGGTACACATCCTGACGCCCAGCGCCACGGTGCGCCGCATCGTCAACATGACGGCCATCACCGTCGCCGAAGCGGCCGCTCGCGACTGATCCGCCGCTTCGACGCAGCATGAAGAAGGCCCCGCGAATGCGGGGCCTTCTTCTTTCCGGCTGACCGCAGGCAGATACCGTCCGGCAAACGTCCCCGACATCAGCCGGACTGGTGTAGTCTCGCTGCCATGACCAGCACTCCATCGGCCACTCGCCCGGCATCGCCCCTGCGTCCCAGCAGGCAGCTCCTCGCCTGCCTGCTGGGGCTGCTCTGCCTGCTCATGGTCCTGCCGCTGCAGGCGCAGCCGCGCCTGGAGGTCACCACCCTGGGCGAACAGGCCGACATCGGCCGCTGGATCTCGCTGCTGCCGACCCGCGACCCCGACCTGTCCGCCAGCCGGATACTCGACAGCGCGCCCGGCACCTTGCCCTGGATAGCCGGCGACACCGACAGCCTGACCATCGGCTT
>NZ_PTQZ01000049.1 GCF_002943415.1 Amnimonas aquatica
CTATGCCGAAGTGCCTTACGAGGACTGGCTGCGGGCGCTCACAGGCACCACGCTGCGCGAGCAGTTCGGCATCGAGCGCAACCATTTCGACCGCCTGGTGCACTTCCTCTTCGGGCTGCTGTTCTTCCGCCCGCTGCGCGAACTGCTGGATGACCGCCTGACCCTGCCGCCGGCCTGGCGCATCGCGCTACCGGTGCTGATCCTGGCGTTCATCTCCATGCTCTACGAGTTCGTCGAGTGGGCCGCCGCCGAGTACTTTGGCGGTGGTCTGGGCATGGCCTACCTGGGCACCCAGGGCGATGTCTGGGATGCCCACAAGGACATGGCGCTGGCCCTGCTCGGGTCGCTGCTCGCACCCTTCATGGACCGGCGCGCGCTGCGCCTGTCGCCGACATCCCCCCTGACACCACGCACTTCTCACGCCGGATGACCCCGCCATGACCGATCACACCGCTGCCCTGAACACGTCCGCGCCGGCCGCCGCCGCGCCATCCGCGGCGCCGCCTGCCGTGCCGCTGGCGCCGAAGCGCGAGATCTTCGGCTGGGCCATGTACGACTTCGCCAACCAGGCCTACACGCTGCTCATCATCACGGTGATCTTCGGCGACCTGTTCACCCGCGTGATCGTCGGCGATGCGCCGGACTACCGGCTCGGCAACCTGCTGTGGAGCCTGTGCATCGCGCTCAGCTGCCTGGCGGTGGCGCTGGTGAACCCGGTCTGCGGTGCCATCATGGACTACACCGCGACGCGCAAGCGCTTCCTGTTCGTGACCTATGTGCTGACCGTGACCGGCACTGCGCTGCTGTATTTCGTCGAGCCGGGCTGGATCGCCTTCGCCATGCTGCTGATCATCGTGACCAATTTCGCCTTCGCGCTGGGTGAGGGTTTCATTGCCAGCTTCCTCACCGACCTCGGGCCGCGCGAATCGCTGGGCTGGATCTCCGGACTGGGCTGGGGACTGGGCTACATCGGCGGCCTGGTGGCGACGGCGTTCTCGGTGGCCTGGCTGGGCGAGGTGAGTCTGGAGAACTACGACACCGTGCGCTGGGTCGGCCCGTTCACCGCCGCCTTCGTGCTGCTCGGCTGCCTGCCTACCTTTTTCTGGCTGCGCGAGCGGGGCAGGGCGCGCGTGCTGCCGGCCGGCGAATCTGTGCTGCACCTGGGCTTCCGCCGCCTGCGCGAGACCTGGAGCGAAATGCAGCAGTTCCGCGACCTGCGCCGGCTGCTGCTGTCGATCTTCTTCTCCATGGCCGGCATCGCCATCATCGTCAGCTTCGCCTTCATCTACGGCGCGCAGGTGATCGGCTGGGACGACGACGTGCGCGCGCTCATGTTCGTCATCGTGCAGTTCAACGCCGCCGTCGGCGCCATCGGCTTCGGCGTGCTGCAGAGCCGCATCGGCTCGCGCCTCACCTACCTGCTGTCGCAGGGTCTGTGGGTGGTGGCCATCCTGGCGATCTGGCTGACGCCCGAGGTGGCGGCGCTGGGCCGCGAACACCTGGGCACCGACTGGCAGGCCCAGCATGTGTTCCTGGTCGCCGGCTGCCTCGCCGGCCTCAGTCTGGGGTCGGCGCAGTCGGCCGGGCGCGCGCTGGTCGGCCTGCTCACCCCGGCGGGCAAGTCGGCGGAGTTCTTCGGCCTCTGGGGCACGGCGGCCAAGCTGGCGGCGGTGTTCGGCATGATCGGCCTGGGCCTGCTGCAGCTGTTCTTCGGCCTGGCCGACGCCATCCTGTTCTGCCTGGCGCTGTTCGCCATCTCCATGCTGATCGTGGCCGGTGTCGACGAGCGCCGTGGCATGGCGGCGGCGGATGCCTGGCAGGCACGCGGCGACTGATGCCGCAGGAGGGCGTTCCCGGCGGGGGACGCCGGCCCGTGCCATAGCACTTTGGTCCAGTAGGGGAATGTGTCGACAAAATCGGCTGATTTCGGGTTGACCAAGCGGTTTCACGGGTTTAATGTCACGCCACCTGCAAGATTGTAGACAATCCGGCCAGAATGCATGACTGACATGACGCCAGGCTCCGCGAAGTTTCCAGCGAGCGTTCCGCAAGCCGTCGGCGACGGCGTGGCGGAGCCGCTGATGCTGGACGAGCCGCGTCAGACCCTGGCCGACAAGGTCTTCGCGCAGATCCAGGATGCCATCGTCAAGGGCGAGCTGGCTGCCGGCTCGCGGGTCTCCGAAGCCGAGCTGGTGGCGCGCTACGGTGTCTCGCGCGGCCCCTTGCGCGAGGCCCTGCGCCGGCTCGAAGGCCGGCAGCTGATCACCCGCATCCCGCATGTCGGCGTGCGCATCATGGCGCTGTCGCTGGACGAGCTGCTGCAGATCTACCAGGTGCGCGAGACCCTGGAAGGCCTGGCCTGCCGCCTCGCCGCCGAGCACATGACCGATGCCGAGATCGCCGACCTGAAGGCGCTGCTGCGCCGCCACGAACAGCAGATCGCCGAGCAGGAAGGCCGCGCCTACATCCAGGAAGAAGGCAATGTCGACTTCCACTACCGCGTCATCCACGGCAGCCACAACGCGGTGCTGATCCAGATGCTGTGCGGCGAGCTCTACCACCGCGTGCGCATCTACCGCGGCCAGTTCTCGCTCACCGAAGGCCGCCCGGCGAAAGCGCTGGGCGAGCACCAGCGCATCGTCGAGGCCATCGAGGCCCGCGACGGCGAGCTCGCCGAATTCCTCATGCGTCGCCACATCGCCACCGCCCGCGCCAACATCGAGGCCCGCGTGCGTGACGGCGGCGCTCGCGCCGATGCCGAAGGGCAGGGCGCGGCCCCCTTTCCAGCCACAACCCCCGAAACGCCGGCGATCCCGGCCAGGAGTGCGTAATGTCAGTGAAACCCAGTGCCGGTCGTCGCTTCCGCGATGCCATCGCCGCCGAAAAGCCGCTGCAGGTCATGGGCACGGTCAATGCCTATGCCGCCATGATGGCGACCCAGGTCGGCTACAAGGCCATCTACCTGTCCGGCGCCGGCGTGGCGAACTACTCCTACGGCCTGCCGGACCTGGGCATCACCTCGCTGGATGACGTGCTCACCGACGTGCGTCGCGTCACCGCCGCCGTCGACACGCCGCTGCTGGTCGACATCGACACCGGCTGGGGCGGGGCGTTCAACATCGGCCGCACCATCAAGGAAATGATCAAGGCCGGCGCCGCCGCCGTGCACATCGAGGACCAGGTCGCGCAGAAGCGCTGCGGCCACCGTCCGAACAAGGAGATCGTCGCCATCGACGAGATGGTCGACCGCGTGAAGGCTGCCGTCGACGCCAAGACCGACAGCGAATTCGTGGTCATGGCCCGTACCGATTCGCTGCAGAAGGAAGGCCTGAACGGCGTCATCGACCGCATCAGCGCCTATGTCGAAGCCGGCGCCGACGCCATCTTCGCCGAGGCCATGACCGACATCACCATGTACCGCAAGGTCTGCGACGCCGTGAACGTGCCGGTGCTGGCCAACATCACCGAGTTCGGCGACACGCCGTACTACACCACCCAGGAGCTGGGCGAGCAGGGCATCGCCATGGTGCTCTACCCGCTGTCCGGCACCCGCGCCATGCAGAAGGCCGCGCTGGCCGTCTACGAGGCCGTGCGCAAGGAAGGCACCCAGGTCAACGTGCTCGACCTGATGCAGAAGCGCAAGGAGCTCTACGAGTACCTGAACTACCACAGCTACGAAGACAAGATCGATCAGCTGTTCTCGAAGAACAAGTGACTGACTTTCAAAACAAGATCGGAACCCGACCAGGAGAATGACAATGAGTGAAACGCAACAGGTCCTCCCGAAGGCCAAGAAGTCCGTCGCCCTGTCCGGCACCGCCGCCGGCAACACCGCGCTCTGCACCGTCGGCCGCACCGGCAACGACCTGGCCTACCGCGGCTACGACATCCTCGACCTGGCCACCACCAGCGAGTTCGAGGAAATCGCCCACCTGCTGGTGCACGGCAAGCTGCCGACCGTCGCCGAGCTGGCCGCCTACAAGACCAAGCTGAAGTCGCTGCGCGGCCTGCCGGCCGCCGTCAAGGTCGCTCTCGAGCAGCTGCCGCCGTCGTCGCACCCGATGGACGTGATGCGCACCGGCGTGTCCGTGCTCGGCTGCGTGAAGCCGGAGAAGGACGATCACAACCACCCGGGCGCGCGCGACATCGCCGACAAGCTGATGGCGTCGCTGGGCTCCATCCTGCTCTACTGGTACCACTTCGCCTACAACGGCAAGCGTATCGAAGTCGAGACCGACGATGACTCCATCGGCGGCCACTTCCTGCACCTGCTGCACGGCGAGAAGCCGAAGGACAGCTGGGTCCGCGCCATGCACACCTCGCTGATCCTGTACGCCGAGCACGAGTTCAACGCCTCGACCTTCACCTCGCGCGTGGTCGCCGGCACCGGCTCCGACATCTACTCGGCCATCTGCGGCGGCATCGGTGCCCTGCGCGGTCCGAAGCACGGCGGTGCCAACGAAGTCGCCTTCGAGATCCAGAAGCGCTACGACAACCCGGACGAAGCCGAGGCCGACATCCGCGAGCGCGTCGGCCGCAAGGAAGTGGTCATCGGTTTCGGCCACCCGGTCTACACCGTGTCCGACCCGCGCAACAAGGTGATCAAGCAGGTTGCCCTGGACCTGTCGAAGGAAGCCGGCAGCACCAAGATGTTCGACATCGCCGAACGTCTGGAAAGCGTGATGTGGGACATCAAGAAGATGTTCCCGAACCTGGACTGGTTCAGCGCCGTCAGCTACCACGTCATGGGCGTGCCCACCGACATGTTCACGCCGCTGTTCGTGATCGCCCGCACCTCCGGCTGGAGCGCGCACATCATCGAGCAGCGCATCGACGGCAAGATCATCCGCCCGAGCGCCAACTACGTCGGACCGGAAGACCAGAAGTTCGTGCCGATCCAGGACCGCAAGTAAGCGGCAGGAAGCAGAAGGGGGACCGCATGGCGGTCCCGGCCCGACCAGCCCCGCTTCCTGTCCGCACCGGACCGGGAGCGGGGCTTTCGCCCTTCCGGGGCGCTGATCCAGAGAGACATCATGAACAGAGAATTCCGCAAGAACCTGCCCGGCACGTCGCTCGACTACTTCGACGCCCGCGCCGCGGTGGATGCCATCAAGCCGGGCGCCTGGGACGGCCTGCCGTACACCGCCCGCATCCATGCCGAGAACATCGTGCGCAAGGCCGACCCGGCCATCATCACCGAAAGCCTGACGCAGCTCATCGAGCGCAAGCGCGAGCGCGACTTCCCGTGGTTCCCGGCGCGCGTGGTCTGCCACGACATCCTCGGCCAGACCGCGCTGGTCGACCTCGCCGGCCTGCGTGACGCCATCGCCGACCAGGGCGGCGACCCCGCCAAGGTCAATCCGGTGGTGCCGGTGCAGCTGATCGTCGACCATTCGCTGGCCGTCGAATGCGGCGGCTTCGATCCGGACGCGTTCCAGAAGAATCGCGACATCGAAGATCGCCGCAACGAAGACCGCTTCCACTTCATCAACTGGACCAAGACCGCGTTCGACAACATCGACGTGATCCCGGCCGGCAACGGCATCATGCACCAGATCAATCTGGAGAAGATGTCGCCGGTGATCCACAGCCAGAACGGCCTGGCCTTCCCGGACACCTGTGTCGGCACCGACTCGCACACCCCGCATGTCGATGCGCTGGGCGTGATCTCGGTGGGCGTGGGCGGTCTCGAGGCCGAAAACGTCATGCTCGGCCGCGCGTCCTGGATGCGCACTCCGGACATGGTCGGCGTCGAGCTGACCGGCAAGCGCCAGCCCGGCATCACCGCCACCGACATCGTGCTGGCGCTGACCGAGTTCCTGCGCAAGGAGCGCGTCGTCGGCTCGTACCTGGAGTTCTACGGCGAGGGCGTGCCCGGCCTGACCATCGGCGACCGCGCCACCATCTCCAACATGGCCCCGGAATACGGCGCCACCGCCGCCATGTTCTCCATCGACGAACAGACGCTGACCTACCTGCGCCTCACCGGCCGCACCGACGAGCAGGTCGCCCTGGTCGAGACCTACGCCAAGGAAGCCGGCCTGTGGTCGGACACGCTGGCCAAGGCCGAGTTCGAGCGCGTGCTGACGTTCGACCTGTCGAGCGTGGTGCGCAACATGGCCGGCCCGTCGAACCCGCATCGCCGCCTGCCGGTGTCGGCGCTCAAGGAGCGCGGCATCGCCGTCGATCTCGACAAGGCGCGTGCCGAAGAAGCCCAGGGCCTGATGCCGGATGGCGCGGTGATCATCGCCGCCATCACCTCGTGCACCAACACCTCCAACCCGCGCAACGTCATCGCCGCCGGCCTGCTGGCGCGCAATGCCCGCCAGCTCGGCCTGGTGCGCAAGCCCTGGGTGAAGTCGTCGCTGGCGCCGGGCTCCAAGGTGGTCGAGCTGTACCTGAAGGAAGCCGGCCTGATGGAGGACCTCGAGGCCCTGGGCTTCGGCATCGTCGCCTTCGCCTGCACCACCTGCAACGGCATGTCCGGCGCGCTCGATCCGAAGATCCAGCAGGAGATCGTCGAACGCGACCTGTACGCGACCGCCGTGCTCTCCGGCAACCGCAACTTCGACGGCCGCATCCATCCGCATGCCAAGCAGGCCTTCCTGGCTTCGCCGCCGCTGGTCGTGGCCTACGCCATCGCCGGCACCATCCGCTTCGACATCGAGCAGGACGTGCTCGCCGTGGTCGACGGCCGCGAGATCCGCCTCAAGGACATCTGGCCGTCGGACGAGGAGATCGACGAGCTGGTGGCGAAGTCGGTGAAGCCGGCCCAGTTCAACCAGATCTACATCCCGATGTTCGAGAAGCAGGATGCGGAGAAGGCCGCTTCCCCGCTGTACGACTGGCGCGAAATGTCGACCTACATCCGCCGTCCGCCGTACTGGGAAGGCGCGCTGGCCGGCGAGCGCACGCTCAAGGGCATGCGTCCGCTGGCGGTGCTGCCGGACAACATCACCACCGACCATCTGTCGCCGTCGAACGCGATCGTGATGAACTCGGCCGCCGGCGAGTACCTGCACAAGATGGGCCTGCCGGAAGAGGACTTCAACTCCTACGCCACCCACCGCGGCGACCACCTGACCACGCAGCGCGCAACCTTCGCCAACAAGGAGCTGGTCAACGAGATGGCCGTGGTCGACGGCCAGGTCAAGAAGGGCTCGCTGGCGCGCATCGAGCCGGAAGGCAAGGTCACGCGCATGTGGGAAGCCATCGAGACCTACATGGAGCGCAAGCAGCCGCTGATCATCATCGCCGGTGCCGACTACGGCCAGGGCTCGTCGCGTGACTGGGCCGCCAAGGGCGTGCGCCTGGCCGGCGTGGAGGCGATCGCGGCGGAAGGCTTCGAGCGCATCCACCGCACCAACCTGATCGGCATGGGCGTGCTGCCGCTGGAGTTCAAGCCGGGCACCACGCGCCTGACGCTGGCCATCGACGGCACCGAGACCTATGACGTGGAAGGCGCGCTGGCGCCGCGCGCGACGCTGACGCTGGTGGTCAACCGCCGCAACGGCGAAGTCGTGCGCGTGCCGGTGACCTGCCGTCTCGACTCCGACGAGGAAGTGTCGGTGTACGAGGCTGGCGGCGTGCTGCAGCGCTTCGCCAAGGACTTCCTGGAGGCGACCACGGCATGAGCCATCTCCCTCAGGTGAAAATCCCCGCCACCTACATCCGTGGCGGCACGTCCAAGGGCGTGTTCTTCCGGCTCCAGGACCTGCCCGTGTCCTGCCAGGTGCCAGGCGAGGCGCGCGACCGGCTGTTCATGCGCGTGATCGGCAGCCCCGACCCCTATGCCGCCCATATCGACGGCATGGGCGGCGCCACGTCGAGCACGTCCAAGTGCGTGATCCTGGCCAAGAGCAGCGTGCCGGACCACGATGTGGACTACCTCTATGGCCAGGTCTCGATCGACAAGGCCTTCGTGGACTGGAGCGGCAACTGCGGCAACCTGTCCACGGCGGCGGGCTCGTTCGCGATCCAGGCCGGGCTGGTTGATGCGTCGCGCATTCCGCAGAACGGCACCTGTGTCGTGCGCATCTGGCAGGCCAACATCGGCAAGACCATCATCGCCCATGTGCCGGTGACCGGCGGCGAGGTGCAGGAGACCGGTGACTTCGAGCTCGACGGCGTGACCTTCCCGGCCGCCGAGATCGTGCTCGAGTTCCTCGATCCGTCGGATGACGGCGAGGATGGCGGCTCCATGTTCCCGACCGGAAACCTCGTCGATGACCTCGAGGTGCCGGAGGCTGTCGTGAAGGGCGGTATCTTGAAGGCGACCATGATCAGCGCCGGCATTCCGACCGTTTTCGTGAACGCGGCGGACATCGGCTACACCGGCACCGAGCTGCGCGAGCAGATCAACACCGATCCCGAGGCGCTCAAGCGCTTCGAGGCCATCCGTGTCGCCGGCGCCCTGCGCATGGGCCTGATCGGGACGCCGGAAGAGGCCGCGACCCGCCAGCACACGCCGAAGATCGCCTTCGTGGCGCCGGCGACCGACTACGTGTCGTCCAGCGGCAAGGCCATCAAGGCCGGCGAGGTCGACCTGCTGGTGCGCGCGCTGTCCATGGGCAAGCTGCACCACGCCATGATGGGCACCGCCTCCGTGGCCATCGCCACCGCCGCCGCGGTCCCGGGCACGCTGGTGAACCTGGCCGCCGGTGGCGGCGCGCGCGAGGCGGTGACCTTTGGGCATCCGTCCGGCACGCTGCGTGTCGGTGCCGCCGCCGAGCAGCAGAATGGCCAGTGGACGGTGACCAAGGCCATCATGAGCCGCAGCGCGCGAATCCTGATGGAAGGCTGGGTGAGGGTGCCGGGCGGCAGCTTCTGACCGTTTCCGTGCCGGTGCGCCGTTGTGGCTGCCGGCACGGTCTCCCGTGCCTTGCCTTCATGCTGCACCAGTGTCCATAGCAAATGCCCCGCACCTGTCTGACAGGCGCGGGGCATTTGCTTATGGGTGGCTGCTCCGGGGCGTGCCGTCGTCGGTCGCCGCAGTCACTGCGGCTGCCGCTCGGGCATCGGCGGGCAGGGGCGGGTGAGTGCCCAGCGCAGAGGTTGCCTCTGCGGCATCCGGCACGCCGGCCGGCGGCTCCGGCCGCAGCCAGAGCCAGACCAGCACGCTCAGCATGATGGCGCTGACCAGGGCGAAGGGCAGGACATGGTCGCTGGTCCAGGCCAGGATGACGGCGCACAGCGCCATCATGACGGTGGCACTCCATTTCGCCCGGCGGCTGACGAAGCCGCCGGCGCGCCAGTTGGAGATCATGGGGCCGAACAGCTCGTGGCGCTCGAGCCAGGCCAGCAGGCGGGGCGAGCCGCGGCTGGCGAACCAGGCCGCGAGC
>NZ_PTQZ01000005.1 GCF_002943415.1 Amnimonas aquatica
GAGTTGCGCGAAGGCGTCATGAAGCCGGCGAAATTCGAGCTGGATGGTCCCACGGTGAGCATCCAGGGCAGGGGCTGGGCCAACCTCAATACGCACGAGATCGACCAGCAGCTGCGCGTGGGAGTGCCGGTCAGCAGTGCCGTGCCGGTGGTGGCCGGCTTCCTCGCCGGCCCTGTGGTCGGCGGTGCCCTGGTGGCGGCGGACCTGCTGCTGGACAAGCCGCTGTCGCGCCTGACCTCGGTGCGCTATCACGTCAGCGGCCCTTGGGATGCGCTCAAGGTCGATGACGAAGTGCTCNCAACCGCGAGGCAGTCGCCTCCGGTCTGGTGCAGGCCGCCGCGGAGGGCGTGCAGCTGCTGGTGCTGCCGGAGAATTTCGCGCTCTTCGGGCCGGAGGCCGCGAGCCGGGGGGCCGTGCTCTGGCAGGAGATCGATGCTTGGCTGTCGGCGCAGGCGGCCGCCCACGGCCTCTGCATTGTCGCCGGCACCCTGCCGGTGCCGGTGCGTCCCGACGGTCTGCCCGTGCCCGATGGCCGCGTGCGCAGCGCCACCCTGGTCTATGCTGCCGATGGCCGCCGCCTCGGGCGCTACGACAAGCGCCACCTGTTCGATGTCGAAGTCGGCGATGCCCAGGGACGCTATCAGGAGTCGCTCACCTACGAGCCGGGCGATGACACTGTGCTCATCGACACCCCGTTCGGCGGCCTCGGCGTGCTGACCTGCTACGACCTGCGCTTTCCCGAGCAGGCGCGCGCGCTGCGCAGTGCCGGTGCCGACATCCTGGTGGTGCCGGCCGCCTTCACGGCGGTGACCGGCGAGGCGCACTGGCAGGTCCTCCTGCGCGCGCGCGCCATCGAGAACCAGTGCCTGGTGATCGGCGCGGGGCAGGGGGGCTGGCATTCGGCGCGGCGCGAGACCTGGGGGCACAGTCAGGTCATCGATGCATGGGGCACGGTGCTGGCGGAGCGTCACGAGCCCGGCCAGGGGCTGGTCATGGCTGACTGGGATGTTCAGTCCCAGCAGGACCTGCGGCGGCGCATGCCGGTGGAGCAGCACCGCCGCGACTGAGCCGGCAACACGTCATGCGCCGGTACTCCGCGCCGGGTGATTCAGGCCCGCTGGCCGGCGTCTCGATCGGAAACTTCAGGCAGACAGGGCGACCAGCTCGCGCAGATGCAGCCAGAGCTTGTGCCGCGCGGGGTGGCTGCTTTCGCTGATTTCCTCGTCGGGCTTCGCTTGCATTTCCTTGCGTGCGTTGCGCAGCAGCTGGCGCAGCGTGTGCCGGTCGGCGGCCGGGAAGCGGCCGGTGACCTCGCCCAGCGCTTCATCACCCTGGGCCAGCAGGCGTGCCAGCAGCAGGTCGAGCTGGCGCAGCAGGGCCGGGTTGCGCAGCGGATGCAGCGCACCGAGGATGGCCTCCTCGTCGGCATGGCGCATGAGCTTGCCGATGAACTGCTTCTGCCGGCGAATGGCCTCGTGCGCTTTCAGGCGCCTGAGTTCGAGCAGGGCGGCGAGCAGGGTCTCGTCCAGCGGCAGCTTGCGCAGCTGGTCCTCGCCCAGGCCGCCGAGGCGCTCTCCCAGCGCTTGCAGGCGCTCCATGGACTTCTTCTGGTCCGACTTGCTGGGGCCGTAGTCCTCGTCGTCGTAATCGTCATCGGGCGCGTGACGGGGGCACATGCCGGTCTCCGGTGGCTGGGGTGGATGGGCCCTGGGACAGGGCTGTCGACACGCACCGGTGCCGGTGCGGGGTCGCGATGATAGGCGTTATTCGGCCTCGCCGAAACGGTCTGCGATCAGCGCCGTGACGGCGGCGAGGGCGGCATCGGCGTCATCGCCCTCGATCAGCAGGCTGAGCCGGCTGCCCTGGCCGGCGCCCATCATCAGCAGCGCCATGATGCTGCGGGCGTCGACGAGGCGGTCACCGCGTCCGATCCGTATCGATGACTTGAAGCGCACCGCGGTTTCCACGAGCTTGGATGACGCCCGGGCATGCAGGCCCAGCCGGTTGATGATGTCTACCTCGGTCTCGTGCCGTGGCATCAAAGTCGCCCCTTGCGATGCAGTTCTCGATGTCTGGTCTGCAGCTGACCCAGTGTTTCGTGGAGGGCCGCCGACAGGCGCTCGACCATGTAGACCGAGCGATGCTGGCCGCCGGTGCAGCCGATGGCCACCGTGACATAGGTCCGGTCACTGGCCTGGAGTTCGGGCAGCCAGCGCAGCAGGAAGCTGTATATGTCGAGGTAGAGCGCCTCCACCAGCGGCTGCTCATCGAGGAATTCTATCACTGGCTGGTCCAGGCCTGTCATGTCGCGCAGTCCGGTCTCCCAGTGCGGATTGGGCAGGCAGCGCACGTCGAAGACCAGGTCGGCGTCGAGCGGCACGCCGTGCTTGAAGGCGAAGGACTCGATCAGGACCATGCTGGTGCGCTCTCCGTCCGGCTCGAAGCGCTGGCGCAGCGCCTCGCGCAGGTCGTGCACGGACAGCGAGCTGGTGTCGAGGCGCAGGTCGGCGTGGCTGGCGAGCTGGTCAAGCAGCTCGCGCTCGTAGGCGATGGCCTCCTCCAGCGAGCGCTGGTTGCTGCTCAGCGGATGCTTGCGACGTGTCGAGCTGAAGCGCGCCATGAGCATGTCGTCGCGCGCGTCGAGGTAGACGATCTCGGGGTCGCAGCCCTGCTCCTTCAGTATGCGGGCGATGTCGGCGTAGCGGCTCAGGTCGTGCACGCGGTTGCGAGCGTCGATGCCCACCGCGAGACGGGTCGGCTCGCCTTCGATGCCGGAGCGGAAGGTGTTGACCAGTTCGGGCAGCAGGGCGACCGGCAGGTTGTCCACGCAGTAGTAGCCCAGGTCCTCGAGCTGGTGCAGCGCCGTCGACTTGCCCGATCCGGACCGCCCGCTCACGATCACCAGTTTCATCTCGCCCTCGCCGCCATGGTTTTTTTCTGCGCCTATCCTCCCGGCCGGCGCGACGCTTGGCAAGGCCGAACTTGGTCGGGGTATGACGTTTGTCGGTTGCGGAAAGAAAATGCCCGGGCTGGCCGGGCATTTCGGGTGTCACGCCGGCGTGTCAGCCGGTCTTTCCAGGGGTGTTCCGGATGTCACGGGGCCATCAGTGGGCCTGATGCTTCTCCTTGTGCCGGACGATCTGGCGGTCCAGCTTGTCCGACAGCTTGTCGATGGCGGCGTAGAGGTCGTCGGACTGGGCAATGGCGAAGAGTTTCGCCCCCGAGGTCCGGATCACGGCTTCCGCCTTCTGGACGAGCTTGTCGACGCTGAGAATGACATCGATGCTGGTGATGTGGTCGAAGTGCCGTTCGACCCGGGCCAGCTTGGCCTGGGCATAGTCGCGAAGGGCATGGGTCAGTTCAACGTGGTGTCCACTGATGGTCATCTGCATGAGACGCTTCCTCGCTTTCGTGGGTGACGACAGCGGGAACCTGAACTTCCAGGCAGTGGCGGGTCGGGCGGGCGAACAGTCGGGAACCGTCGCCCGGGCGGCCTGTCGAGTCCGGAAGCAGAGGTCCCCAGTTAAAGAATGCGGTACCTGCTTCGCCTTTCATCAACAACCGGTATGTCTTCGACTGTACCCGCTTGGGAAATCAAAGCAAGCGCTTTCTGTCACTCGACGAGGGGATGTTCAGCGACTCGCGGTATTTCGCGATGGTGCGCCGCGCCACCTCGATGCCCTGCTCCTGCAGCAGGTCGGCAATCTTGTTGTCGCTCAATGGCTTGCGCGGGTTTTCCTGGGCCACCAGCTTTTTGATCATGGCGCGGATGGCCGTGGAGGAGGCCTCGCCGCCGCTGCTGGTGCCGACGTGCGAGGAGAAGAAGTACTTCAGCTCGAACAGGCCGCGCGGCGTGTGCAGGTACTTCTGCGTGGTCACGCGCGAGATGGTCGATTCGTGCAGGCCGACCTCGTCGGCGACGTCGCGCAGGATCAGCGGCTTCATGGCCTCGGGGCCTTCCTCGAGGAAGCCGCGCTGGTGCTCGACGATGCAGGTGGCGACCTTGAGCAGGGTCTCGTGGCGGCTCTGCAGGCTCTTGATCAGCCAGCGCGCCTCCTGCAGGTGGTCGCGGATGAACTGGTTGTCACGGCTGCTGTCGGCGCGTCGCAGCATGGCAGCGTAGCCGCTGTTGACGCGCAGCCGGGGCGCGGCCTCCGGGTTCAGCTCCACGCGCCAGCGGCCGTTGTGCTTGCGCACCACGACATCGGGGATCAGGGTCTTTTCGTCGTCCGGGCCGGCCCAGCCTTCGCCCGGGTGCGGCTTGAGCTGGCGGATCAGCGCCATGACCTGCTGGATCTCGGCTTCGCTCAGGCGGGTGGCGCGCATCAGTCCCGGCAAGTCGCCGGCGGCGAGCTTGTCGGCATGGTCGCGCAGCAGGCACTGGGCGCCTGCCAGGCCCTCGGTGCCGGCCGGGCGCTGGCCGAGCTGGATCAGCAGGCACTCGCAGAGGTCGCGGGCGGCCACGCCGGGCGGATCGAACTGCTGCACCCGGTGCAGCACGGCGAGGATCTCGTCCTCCTCCGGCACTTCGTCGATCCAGTGCTGCACGGTGTCGGCCAGCTCCTGCAGGCTGACAGTGAGGTATCCGCGGCTGTCGAGACCGTCGATGACAGCCTCGGCCACCAGCCGGTCGGTGTCGTTGAACGGGGTCAGGTTGAGCTGCCAGCGCAGGTGGTCCTGCAGGCTCTCGGCCTGGGCGTTGCGGGTCTCTATGGGGTCGCCGTCTTCGTCCACCGGTTCGCCGCCAGTGCCTGAGCCGCTGCCGACGTAGATGTCGTCCCAGGCGGTGTCGACTGGCAGCTGGTCAGGCATGTCCGAGCGCTGGTCGAGATCCAGGGTCTCGCCGGCCTTGTCGGGGGCTTCGGGCGTGCTGTCGTGCGGCTCGCTGCTCATGCCGGCAGGCTCGCTGCCGTCATCGAGTTCGAGCAGCGGATTGCTGTCGAGCGCGGACTGGACCTCCTGCTGGAGTTCCAGGGTCGACAACTGCAGCAGCTTGATGGCCTGCTGCAGCTGCGGTGTCATGGTGAGGTGCTGCCCCAGCCCCAGATGGAGCCCGACTTTCATCACAGCGAGAATTGCTCCCC
Organism: Amnimonas aquatica; assembly: GCF_002943415.1. Lineage (GTDB taxonomy): Bacteria > Pseudomonadota > Gammaproteobacteria > Pseudomonadales > Moraxellaceae > Perlucidibaca > Perlucidibaca aquatica_A. The sequence continues at coordinate 5,085 of NZ_PTQZ01000005.1, forward strand.
TAGGTAGACTTCGCGCACCAGCGGGTTGGCGAGGATGGCTTCGGGCGTGCCCTCGGCGATCTCCACGCCGGCGCTGACGATGTAGGCCTTCTCGCAGATGTCCAGCGTCTCGCGCACGTTGTGGTCGGTGATCAGCACGCCGATGCCGCGCTGCTTCAGGTGCGTGATGATGCCCTTGATGTCGGCCACCGAGATCGGGTCGACGCCGGCGAACGGCTCGTCGAGCAGGATGAACGCGGGATCGCTGGCCAGCGCGCGGGCGATCTCGACGCGGCGGCGCTCGCCGCCGGACAGGCTCATGCCCGCGCTTTTGCGGATGTGCGTGATGTTGAACTCTTCCAGCAGCGATTCCAGCTTGGCCTGGCGCTCCGCCTTGCCGAGGTCCTGGCGGGTTTCCAGGATGGCGAGGATGTTGTCCTCGACGCTGAGCTTGCGGAAGATCGAGGCCTCCTGCGGCAGGTAGCCGATGCCCTTGCGTGCGCGGCCATGCATGGGCAGGTGCGAGATGTCCTCGCCGTCCAGCCGGATGCGGCCGCGGTCCATCGGCACCAGGCCCACGATCATGTAGAAGCTGGTGGTCTTGCCGGCGCCGTTGGGGCCGAGCAGGCCGACGATCTGCGCGCTTTCCACGGTCAGGCTGACGTCCTTGACGACGCAGCGGCCCTTGTAGCTCTTGGCCAGGTTTTCGACGCGAAGCGTGGTCACTTGCTGCTCCCGGTGGTGGCCTTGGGCTTGCCGGCTTCACGCTGCTGCGGCGGGAACACCAGCTCGACGCGCTGGCTGCCGTTGCCGCTGGCTTCGATCTGCTTGCGCGCGATGGAGTAGACGATGCGCGGCCCGGTGAAGCTGGCGGCGTCCTGGCGCAGCACGGCGTTGCCGATCAGGGTCACCGTGCTGTTGACGTTGTCGAACAGGATCTCGTCGGCGGTGGCGACCACCGGCCCCTTGGCGGGATCGGTCTTCTGCTGGTAGCGCGCGGGCTTGCCGAGGGTGCGGGCGGTGGTCAGCGCGCCTTCCTTGTCGACCTTCAGCGTCAGGGTGTCGCCCTGCACGTCTAGGGTGCCCTGGGTGATGCGCACGCTGCCGCGGTAGGCGGCCTCGCCCCGGCCTTCGTCCATGGTGGCGTGGTCGGCGGTGATGCGTATCGGCTGCCGGCTGTCCTCGGGCAGCGCCCAGGCGGTCGTCTGCAGCGACAGTGCCAGCACGGCGGCCAGGCCGGCGCGGATCCTTCCGCGGCGCGGCTCAACGACGGGAAGGCGCATAGAGGACCTCGACGGCGGAGTTGAATTGCAGGGTGCGGGATTGCAGGTCGGCGGTCAGGCCGCGGCCGGACATCCGGCCCTGCGGTCCGGTGATCTTCACCAGCTCGGGCGTGTCCAGCCGGTTGGCTCGCGGGTTGGCGTGCAGGCGCTCGGTCTCCACCCGCAGCGGCATGCCCTGGCTGGCGTCGCGCAGGGCCACGACACGGCCCTCGAGCCAGATGTCGGTGCCCGGATCGGTGCTGGTGGCCTGATTCGCGGTCAGGTGCCAGCCGGGTTTTCCGTCGCTGTAGAGACGGATGTCCGGCGCGTTCATCTCGAAGCGCTCGGGGCCGGCGCTGCCAGCTGCATAGTGCAGCAGCTCGCTGCCGTCGAAGCGGCGCAGCGGGCGCCCCTGCTCGTCGGCCTGCCAGCCCTGCATGCCGGCGATGATGTAGTCCGGTCCGGTGTGCTCGGCCCGCGTGCGGCCGTCCCCGTCATCGTGGCCGAAGCCGTAGTAGGCGAAAGCGCCCACGGCCAGCAGCACGATGGAGGTCTGCAGCAGCGGCCGGATGTCCATCTCAGGCGCCCGTGTCCAGGTAGGGCGCGAGGGCATCCTCGTAGCGTCCCTGGGCGTTCAGCAGCAGGTCGCAGACCTCGCGCACGGCGCCACGGCCGCCGGTCAGCGTGGTTACGTGATCGGCGCGCGCGCGCAGCTCGGGGTGGGCGTTGGCCACCGCCACGCCGAGGCCGGCGGCGAGGATGGCGGGCAGGTCGGGCCAGTCGTCGCCGACGTAGGCGACTTCATCAAGCGCGATGCCGAGCTCGCCGGTGAGTTCGCGCAGGGCGACCAGCTTGTCTTCGCGACCCTGCAGCAGGTGGCTGATCTTGAGGTTGGCGGCGCGACGCTGCACCAGCTGAGTGGTGCGGCCGGTGATGATGGCGACCTCGATGCCGGCGCCCTGCAGCATCTTGATGCCGTGGCCGTCCTGGGTGTCGAAGGTCTTGAATTCCTGGCCGTCCTCGGCGAAGTAGAGGCGACCGTCGCTGAGCACGCCGTCGACATCGAGTGCCAGCAGGCGGATGCGCGCGGCCTTTTCCTTGACGCGGAACGAGAGCATCAGACCACCCCCGCGCGCAGGAAGCCGTGCATGTTGGCGGCGCCGACCGGGCGGCCGTCGGCATCGACGACGACGACGCCGTTGACGCGACGGGCCTCCATGCGTGCCAGCGCCTCGGCGGCGAGGATGCCGGCGGGCACTGTCAGGCAGTTCGGGGTCATGACCTGACCGATGGGCGTGCTGCGGATATCGAGGTTCTGGTCGATGCTGCGGCGCAGGTCGCCGTCGGTGTAGAGGCCGGCGAGCCGGCCGTCGTGATCGACCACCGTGGTCATGCCCAGGCCCTTGGCGGTGATTTCCAGCAGGGCGTCGCGGATGGTGGTGTCGATGCCCACCACCGGCACCTGCCCGTCCTTGTGCATGATGTCGTCGACCAGCAGCAGCAGGCGGCGACCGAGCGCTCCGCCCGGATGCGAGAGCGCGAAGTCCTCGGCGGTGAAGCCGCGTGCTTCCAGCAGGGCGACCGCGAGCGCGTCGCCGAGCACCAGCGTGCTGGTGGTCGAGGAGGTCGGCGCCAGTCCCAGCGGGCAGGCTTCCGGCGACTTGCCGATGGTGAGCGCGACATCCGCGAAACGGCCCATGCTGCAGTCGGCCAGCGCGGTGATGGTGATCAGCTTGGCGCCACGGCGCTTGATGACGGGAATGATGGCGAGGATTTCATGGGCCTCGCCGGAGTTGGAAATGGCGATCACCACGTCCTGGCCGGTGACCATGCCGAGGTCGCCGTGACTGGCTTCGCCCGGATGCATGAAGAAGGCCGGGGTGCCGGTGGAGGCGAGCGTGGCGGCGATCTTGTTGCCGATGTGGCCGGACTTGCCCATGCCGGAGACCACGACACGGCCCTGGCAGGCGAGCAGCAGCGCGCAGGCCTGCCGGAAGCCCTCGCCGATGTGCGGGCGCAGGGCTTCCAGGGCATCCGTCTCCACCTGCAGGACACGCAGGCCGGAGCTGACGAAGTCAGTGCGGCTCATGAGGCTATCCTTGTAGACATACAAATTCGGTGCCAATTATGGACAAGCGGCCGGGCGGCGACCAGCCCCTTTCGCGGGACATTGCCACACGGAAATAGTGGTATGCTCCCGGCCTTTGCAACGAGCCCTGCGAGACCCATGACAGAGTCAGCGTCCGATCTGGTGCAAATCCGTGATCTCAGCTTCAAGCGTGGCGACCGCGTCATTTTCGACCGGGTCAACCTGCGCATCCGTCGTGGCCAGGTCACGGCCATCATGGGCCCCTCCGGTTGCGGCAAGACCACCATGCTGCGTTTCATCGGCGGCCAGCTCCGGCCCGACAGCGGCGAAGTGCTGGTGAATGGCCAGAACGTTCCGGCCCTGGCGCGCGATGACCTGTTCCGACTGCGCGCGCGCATGGGCATGCTGTTCCAGTCCGGCGCCCTGTTCAGCGACCTGTCGGTGTACGAGAACGTCGCCTTCCCGCTGCGCGCTCATACCTCTCTGCCGGAATCGCTGATCCGCGACATCGTGCTGCTCAAGCTGGAGTCGGTCGGCCTGCGCGGCTCCGAGCAGCTCATGCCGGCCGAGCTGTCGGGCGGCATGGCGCGCCGCGCCGCGCTGGCGCGCGCGATCGCGCTCGACCCCGAACTGATCATGTACGACGAGCCCTTCGCCGGCCAGGATCCCATGGTCATGGGCGTGCTGGTTCGGCTGATCCGCACGCTGCGCGAGGCGCTGGACCTGACCACGGTGATCGTCTCGCACGACGTCGACGAGACCCTGTCGATCGCCGACTACATCTACGTGCTGGCCAACGGCCAGGTGGTCGGCGAGGGCTCGCCGGACGAGCTGCGCGCCTCGGCCTCGCCGTTCGTGCAGCAGTTCCTGAACGGCGAGGCCGACGGCCCGGTGCGTTTCCACTATCCGTCGCGGCCCTGGGCCGACGTGCTGGGAGGCTGATCCATGCTGTCGCGCGTGCAGGCGCTGGGTGCCGAAGGCATCGCCGTGATCCGTTCGCTGGGCTCCGCCGGCCTCTTCCTGTGGCAGGCGCTGGTGTGCTGGCCGCGCTGGCGCCAAGCGTTGCCGCTGCTGATCCAGCAGATCTACGCCGTTGGCGTGCTGTCGCTGGTCATCATCGTGGTGTCGGGCCTGTTCATCGGCATGGTGCTCGGGCTGCAGGGCTACAACATCCTCATTACCTACGGCAGCGAGCAGGCGCTCGGCACCATGGTGGCGCTGACACTGGTGCGCGAGCTCGGGCCGGTGGTCACCGCGCTGCTCTTCGCCGGCCGCGCGGGTTCCGCGCTGACCGCCGAGATCGGCCTCATGAAGGCCACCGAGCAGCTCTCCAGCATGGAGATGATCGGCGTCGATCCGCTGCGCCGCATCGTGGCGCCGCGCTTCTGGGCCGGCGTCATCACCATGCCGCTGCTGGCGGCCATCTTCACCGCGGTCGGCATTCTCGGCGGGCGCCTGGTCGGCGTCGACTGGCTGGGCGTGTTCGAGGGCTCGTACTGGGCCAACATGCAGCAGTCGGTGAATTTCCTCGACGATGTCGTCAACGGCCTGATCAAGGCCCTGGCCTTCGGCATCGCGGTGACCTGGATCGCGGTGTTCCAGGGCTATGATTGCGAACCCACCAGCGAAGGTATTTCGCGCGCGACCACGCGCACGGTGGTCTATGGTTCCCTGGCGGTGCTGGCTCTGGATTTCATCCTGACCGCCGTCATGTTCGGAGGCGTTTGAGATGCGTATCAAGTCCCTTGAGCTGGTGGTCGGCGGCTTCCTGCTGCTGGCGTTCGGCGCCCTCATGTTCCTGGCGATCCAGGTCAGCGGCCTGTCGTCGGAAATGAGCAAGCCCAGCTACCGGGTCCACGCCCTGTTCCAGAACGTCGGCGGCCTCACCGTGCGCGCCAAGGTCACCATGGCCGGTGTCACCATCGGCCGCGTCGAGTCCATCGAGCTCGATCGCAAGACCCAGCTCGCGCGCGTGGAGCTGTCCATCGACCGCACGGTGGACGACATCAGCACCGACACGGTGGCGGCCATCCTCACCGCCGGCCTGCTGGGCGAGAAGTACATCGGCCTGACGCCGGGTGCCGACGAGGACTTCCTCAAGGAGGGCAGCCGCATCGAGCAGACGCAGTCGTCGCTGGTGCTGGAAGACCTGATCGGCAAGTTCCTGTTCAACAAGGCCACGGAAACGCCGGCGGGCGAGGCCGGCGCAAGTGGTTCCGCGTCAGCCGCGGGCGCCGACGACGCGTTCTGATAGGCATGGAAACGAGAAGGAGATTCCCCATGGTCCGCCTGTTCACATCCCTGTCTTCCCGCCTCGTGCTGGTGCTGCCGGCGCTGCTGCTGGCGCTGTCGCCGCTGCCGGCCGCCGCTGCCGGCGAGGCCAATCCCCAGGTGGTGGTGAAGTCCGCCGTCGACACCCTGACCGCGCGCATCGTCAAGGAGCGCCAGGCGCTGAAGAGCAGCCCGGCGGCGCTGAACCAGCTGGTCGAGCAGAACATCACGCCGTTCGTCGACATTCCGGGCATTGCCCGCGGGGTCATGGGCCAGTTCTACCGCCAGGCCAGCGACGCCCAGCGCGCCCGCTTCACCGAGGTGTTCAAGCAGAGCATGGTGCGCACCTACGCCAACGGCCTGATCGCCTACGACAACGAGAAGATCGTGTTCAAGCCCTACCGCCCGGGTGACGACCCCGCGCGCGGCCAGGTCGATGTCGAGGTCACCCTGGACAGCGGTACCGTGGTGCCGGTGACCTTCCAGATGCAGCGCGACGCCCAGGGCAACTGGAAGGCGCGCAACCTGATCGTCAACGGCCTCAACCTTGGCCTGACCTTCCGCAAGCGCTTCGCCGAAGTCATGGAGCAGAACACCAACAACATCGACAAGGCCATCGCTGCCTGGTCTCCGGGCCCGGTCGATGTCGTGAAGGACAAGAAATGACCGCCCGGGTCAGCGCGCTGCCCGACAACGCCGGACTCAGCCTGTCTGGCGTTGTCGACTACGCGTCCGCCGAAGCCTGCCTGAACGCCGGTGTCGGCGTGATCGGCGGCCTGGTGCCGGGCGATGCGCCCTGGGTCTGCGACCTGTCCGGGCTGGAGTCCGGCAGCAGCGTGACCGCCGCCGTGCTCATGGGCTGGCAGCGTGCCGCCGGCAGCCGCGGCCGTGCGCTGGCGCTGCGTGCCGTGCCCGGGCGCCTGCGCGCCATCCTGCAGGCCAGCAACCTGCTTTCCGTTTTCCGCCTCACTGATGACGAGCCACGATGAACGCCGCCGAGATCCAGAACCTGCTGTCTTCCGCCATTGCCGATGCGGCGCACATCGCCGTCGAGGGCGATGGCGGCAAGTTCAATGTCACCATCGTGCATCCCGCCTTCGAAACGCTGCGCCCGGTGGCCAAGCAGCAGATGGTCTACGGGCCGCTGCAGCCGCATATCGCCAGCGGTGCCATCCATGCCGTCAGCATGCGTACCCTGACGCCCGAAGAGTGGCGTAAAATGAAACTCTTCGGCTGATCCCCGCCAGCGCCCGTCCGGGCCCGGCGTTCAGAAACAGCTCCCGACACCAAGCAGCGCCGGATACAGGCAAGCTGGAGACAACATGGACAAACTGCTGATCACGGGCGGTCGCGTGCTCAATGGCGACGTGCGCATTTCCGGCGCCAAGAACGCCGCCCTGCCGCTGCTGGTGGCGCCGCTGCTGGCCGATGACGTGGTCACCATCGGCAACGTGCCGCACCTGCAGGACACCACCACCATCCTGCAGGTGCTGGGCCGCATGGGCGTGACCGTGACCATGGGCGACGCCGGCAGCGTGCAGATCGATGCCCGCACGCTGACCAGCGCTGTCGCCCCCTACGAGCTGGTGCGTACCATGCGCGCCTCCATCCTCGTGCTCGGACCGCTGCTGGCGCGTCACGGCGAGGCTTCGGTGTCGCTGCCGGGCGGCTGCGCCATCGGCTCGCGTCCCGTCGACCAGCACCTGAAGGCGCTGGAGGCGCTGGGCGCCGAGATCCGCGTCGAGAACGGCTATGTCCACGGCAAGGTCGCCGGCCGTCTCAAGGGCACCCGTCTGGTGTTCGACATGGTCACCGTCGGCGGTACCGAGAACATCCTCATGGCGGCCACGCTGGCCGAGGGCACCACGGTGATCGAGAACGCCGCGCGCGAGCCGGAGATCGTCAACCTGGCCGAGATCCTGATCGCCATGGGCGCGCAGATCGAGGGCGCGGGCACCGACCGCATCACCGTGCACGGTGTCGACCGCCTGCACGGCTGCACCCACGACGTGATTCCCGATCGTATCGAGACCGGCTCCTACCTCTGCGCCGGCGCCATCACCGGCGGCCGCGTGCGTGCGCTGGCGGCTGCGCCGGACCAGCTCGAGGCTGTGCTGCTCAAGCTCGAGGAGGCCGGTGCCCACATCAACACCGGCAAGGACTGGATCGAGCTCGACATGCAGGGTCGCCGTCCGAAGGCGGTGAGCTTCCGCACCGCACCGCACCCGGCCTTCCCGACCGACATGCAGGCGCAGTTCATGGCGGTCAACACCGTGGCCGAGGGCGTCAGCACGATCAGCGAGACCATCTTCGAGAACCGCTTCATGCACGTGCCGGAGCTGAGCCGCTTCGGCGCGAAGATCTCGGTCGACGGCCACACCGCCGTGGTGACCGGGGTCGACCGCCTGCTGGCGGCACCGGTCATGGCCACCGACCTGCGCGCCTCCATGTCGCTGGTGCTGGCGGCGCTGGCCGCAGAGGGCAGCACCGTGATCGACCGCCTCTACCACATGGACCGCGGCTACGAGCGTCTGGAAGAGAAGCTGGCCGGTCTCGGCGCCGAGCTGCGCCGCATCTCCTCGCGGAGCCCGACATGAGCCTGACCATCGCCCTGTCCAAGGGCCGCATCCTGAAGGACACGCTGCCGCTGCTGGCCGAGGCCGGCATCGAGCTGCTGGAGGATCCGGAGCAGAGCCGCAAGCTGATCTTCCCGACCAGCCGCGAAGGCGTGCAGATCGTCATCCTGCGCGCCACCGACGTGCCCACCTTCGTGCAGAACGGTGCGGCCGACATCGGCGTGGCGGGCAAGGACGTGCTGGTCGAGCACGGTGCCGAGGGCATGTACGAGCTGGTCGACCTGCAGATTGCGAAGTGCAGGCTGATGACCGCCGGCAAGGTCGGCGCGGCGCGCCCGAATCGCCGTCTGCGCGTGGCCACCAAGTTCGTCAACATCGCCAAGCGCTACTACGCCGAGCAGGGCGAGCAGGTCGAGCTGATCAAGCTCTACGGCTCCATGGAGCTGGCGCCGATCATGGATCTGGCCGACCTCATCGTCGATGTCGTGGATACCGGCAAGACGCTGAAGGAGAACGGCCTGGAGCCGCGCGACCTGATCATGCCGGTGAGTTCGCGCCTGATCGTCAACAAGACCGCCATGAAGCTGAAGCAGGCGCGCATCCAGCCGCTGGTCGACCAGCTGCAGGCCGCCGTGGACCGGCGCCAGGTCGCCACGGCGTGATGCCGGCCGCGTGTGGCTGCGCCGCCGGACGTTAATGTCCGGGCCGCCCGGGGCAGGGCCGGGGCCCGAGAGAGGTAGAGCATGAACAGACTCGACAGCCGCGATGCCGGCTTCTCCGCCGACCTGGACCGGCTGCTGGCCTGGGAAGGCGTGTCCGATGCCGCCGTGCAGCGCACGGTGGATGAGGTCATCACCCGTGTCCGCAGCGAGGGTGATGCCGCCGTCGTCGATTACAGCAACCGCTTCGACCACCTGCAGGCCGCCGGCATGGCGGCGCTGACGGTGCCGCGCGAGCGCCTGCAGCAGGCCTATGAGCAGCTCCCGGGCCGCGAGCGCGACGCGCTGGCCGCCGCCGCCGAGCGCGTGCGCCGCTACCACGCGCACCAGCGCCAGGAATCCTGGCAGTACACCGAGGCCGACGGCACCCTCCTCGGTCAGCAGGTGACGCCGCTGGACCGTGTCGGCATCTATGTCCCGGGCGGTAAGGCCTCGTACCCGTCGTCGGTGCTGATGAACGCGATCCCGGCCAAGGTCGCCGGCGTGCCGGAAGTCATCATGTGCGTGCCGACGCCGGGTGGCGAGGTCAACGAACTGGTGCTGGCAGCCGCCTGGCTGGCCGATGTCGACCGCGTGTTCACCATCGGTGGCGCCCAGGCCGTGGCCGCGCTGGCCTACGGCACCGAAAGCGTGCCGCGCGTGGACAAGATCGTCGGTCCGGGCAACATCTATGTCGCCACCGCCAAGCGCCAGGTCTTCGGCCAGGTCGGCATCGACATGATCGCCGGGCCGTCGGAAATCCTCATTTACTGCGATGGCCTCACCGATCCCGACTGGATCGCCATGGACCTGTTCTCGCAGGCCGAGCACGACGAGCAGGCGCAGTCCATCCTGATTGCCAGCGATGCCGCCTACCTCGATGCCGTGCAGGCGCGTGTCGATGCCCTGCTGCCGACGCTGGAGCGCGCCGACATCGCCGGCGTGTCGATCCGCGAACGCGGCGCGCTGATCCTGGTGCGCGACGAGGATGAAGCCGTCGAACTGATCAACCGCATCGCGCCCGAGCACCTGGAGTTGTCGGTGGCCGAGCCGCTGGCACTGCTGCCGCGCGTTCGCCACGCCGGGGCCATCTTCCTCGGTCGCCACACGCCGGAAGCGCTGGGCGACTACTGCGCAGGCCCCAACCACGTGTTGCCGACCTCGGGCACCGCGCGCTTCTCGTCGCCGCTGGGCGTCTACGATTTCCAGAAGCGCAGCAGCCTGATCGGCTGCTCGCCGGCCGGCGCGTCCACGCTGGCCGGCATCGCCTCCGTGCTCGCGCGCGGCGAGGGCCTGACCGCGCATGCGCGCTCCGCCGAGCTGCGCCTGCTGCCCGATGACGAGCCGGCGCCGGCCGCCGGCGGTGTGGAGGGCGGGGCATGAGCCGCTTCTGGAGTCCGTTCGTTCGTGACCTGGTGCCCTACGTGCCGGGCGAACAGCCGAAAATGGCCAATCTGGTGAAGCTCAACACCAACGAGCATCCCTACGGCCCGTCGCCGCTGGCCATCGCCGCCATGCAGGCGGCGGTGAACGATGACCTGCGCCTGTACCCGGACCCCAACGCCGACCAGTTGAAGACGGCGATTGCCGAGCATTTCGAACTGGCGGCGCAGGGTGGCGACAAGTCCTGGGTATTCGTCGGCAACGGTTCCGACGAAGTGCTGGCGCACGCCTTCCACGGCCTGTTCCAGCACGATCTGCCGCTGCTGTTTCCGGACGTGACCTACAGCTTCTACCCGGTCTATGCCGGGCTCTACGGCATCCGCCACGAGACCGTGGCGCTGAACGCGGCGTTCGAGATCGACCCGGCGGATTACGCGCGGCCGAACGGCGGCATCATCTTCCCCAACCCGAACGCGCCCACCGGCCGGCTGCTGCCGCTGGCGGCCATCGAGCGCCTGCTCGCCGACAGCCCGGATTCGGTGGTGCTGGTGGACGAGGCCTATATCGATTTCGGTGGCGACAGCGCGGTGGCGCTGGTCGGTCGCCATCCCAACCTGCTGGTGACGCAGACGCTGTCGAAGTCGCGTGCGCTGGCCGGCCTGCGCGTCGGTTTCGCCATTGGCCAGCCCGAGCTGATCGAGGCGCTGGAGCGGGTCAAGAACAGCTTCAACTCCTACCCGCTGGGGCGCGTGGCCCAGGCAGGCGCGGTCGCCGCCATCCGCGACCGCGGCCATTTCGGTGCCATGCAGGACATGGTCATCATGCAGCGCGACTCGCTGACGACGCGACTGGAGCGGCTGGGTTTCGAGGTGCTGCCGTCGGGTGCGAACTTCGTGTTCGCGCGCCATCCTGAGCATGCCGGTCCGGCACTGACCGCAGCACTGCGCGAGCGCGCGGTGATCGTGCGCAACTTCCGCCAGCCGCGCATCGAGGATTTCCTGCGCATCACCGTGGGCACGCCGGATCAGCATCGCGCGCTGATCGGGGCGCTGGAGGAGATCCTCGCCGGCGCGGTATGAGCTGCACGAGGTACAGAAAGGCCTAAGTCCTTCCCGGAAAACTGTAGCGCTTTACCAGCGTGTTTTCCGGGAAGGACTTAGGCCTTTCTGCGCTCAGCGGGTGCGGATCACTCCTGCCGGCTGCGCTGCTTCGGGCGCTCGCCCATCTCGACCTTCAGCGTCTGCTCCTTGCCTTCGCGGCGGATGACGACTTCGGCGACCTTGCCCGGCTTCAGCACGCCGATCTGGCCGATGACCTGGTCGGCGCTGGTGACCGCCACGCCTTCCACGCTCACCAGCTCGTCGCCGGCGCGCAGGCCGCCCCTGGCGCCCGGGCCGCCGGGCAGCACGCCGGCGATCTGCACCTTGCCCGGGTTGCGGCGCGAGGGCGGGGTGTCGCCGTCGGCGCCGGCGGCGATCTCTACGCCCAGCCAGCCGCGCACCACGCGACCGGTGGCGATGATCTCGGCCATAACCTGCTTCGCCAGCGGCGCCGGGATGGCGAAGCCGATGCCCAGGCTGCCGCCGGAGCGCGAGTAGATCGCCGAATTGACGCCGATCAGGTTGCCGCTGACGTCGATCAGCGCGCCGCCCGAGTTGCCCGGGTTGATGGCGGCGTCGGTCTGGATGAAGTCCTCGTAGGTGCTGATGCCGAGGCCGCGGCGGCCGATGGCGGAGATGATGCCCTGGGTCACGGTCTGGCCGACGCCGAAGGGGTTGCCGATGGCCAGAACGACATCGCCGACAGCGCTGTCCGAGGTCTTGAACGGCAGCACCGGCAGCTTGTCGAGCTCGATGCGCAGCACTGCCAGGTCGGTGTCGGGATCGGTGCCGATGACCTTGGCCGGCACTTCGCGGCCGTCGTTGAGCGCGACCACGATGCTGTCGGCGCTGGCCACCACGTGGTCGTTGGTGAGCACGTAGCCATCCGCCGAGACGATCACGCCGGAGCCCAGGCTGGCGGCGGTGCGCTCGCGCGGCAGCGGCTGGCCGTGGAAGCGGAAGAACTGCTCCAGCATGGGGTTGTAAGCCTGGCGCACCGTCTGCGTGGTGTAGATGTTGACCACCGCCGGTGCCGCGCGGGCGACGGCCGGTGCGTAGGAAACCGGCCCCGAGACCGGGCCGCCGGTCGCCGGTGCGCTGAACTCCTGCGCCAGCGAGGGCGGGGCGGTGACCGTTGTGGCGCCGGGCCAGCTATCATGCCAGGTGACGTAGCCGATGACGCCGGCGAGGGCGATCCAGGGCAGGGCGGTCGAAACGCGCATATCAGGGCTTCCTGTGGTCTGTGGTTCGCCGTGCGTGGTCGGCGGATGCGGCGCCTGCCGGTACGCACGCGCGCATGCCGGAAAATATGGGGGTGGTCCTGGCGTCTGGCAAGGGCTGCGGCCACCACAAGCAATCTGGCGAGGTTTGAAGCATGCTGTTGAACGAACTGGTGAGCCGCCTGGATGACCTGCTGCAGGCCGGGCGCTTCAATGATTACTGCCCCAACGGCCTGCAGGTGCAGGGGCGGGCAGAGGTGCGGCATCTGGTGAGCGGCGTCACCGCCTCCGAGGCGCTGATCGATGCCGCCATCGCCGAGGGCGCCGATGCCATCCTCGTGCACCACGGCTATTTCTGGAAGGGCGAGAACCCGGTGGTGACCGGCATGAAGCGGCGCCGTCTGGGCAAGCTGCTGGCGCACGACATCTCGCTGATCGCCTACCACCTGCCGCTGGATGCCCATCCGGTGCTGGGCAACAATGCGCAGCTCGCCGAGGTGCTGGGGCTGATGCGCGAGGGGCCGCTGTTTCCGGATCCGCGCCAGGTCGGCGATGTCGGCGTGCTGCCCGAGGCCGTGCCGGCGGCGGCGTTCGCCGCGCACATCGGGGAGCGGCTGGGGCGGATGCCGCTGCATGTGCCGGGCGCGGACCGACCGATCCGCCGTGTTGCCTGGTGCACCGGTGGTGCCCAGGGTTTCATCGATCAGGCCATCGCGCAGGGGGTGGATGCCTACCTCAGCGGCGAGATATCCGAGCAGACCACGCATGCCGCGCGCGAGTCGGGCGTGCATTACTACGCGCTCGGGCATCATGTCAGCGAGCGCTACGGGGCCAGGGCGCTGGGAGCGTGGTGCGCGCGCGAGCTGGGGCTGAGCCACCGCTTCATCGATATCGACAATCCGGCCTGAGGCCGGCGATGCCCGTGTCTGCCGGTCAGTGCCTGCCGGCCGGGGGAGTGATCAGGGCTGCAGGCGCTGGCGGGTCCAGCCGCCCTGGCCGTCCGGCAGGTACAGCACGCGGTCATGCAGGCGGCTGGGACGCCCCTGCCAGAACTCGATGTGGTCGGCGCCGAGGCCGTAGCCGCCCCAGTGCGGCGGCCTGGGTACCGGGGCCTGTTCCGGGTAGCGCTGCCGCAATGTCTCGGCACGCCCGGCCAGCACCTGCGCGTCGCTGATGCTCCGGCTCTGCTCGGATGCCCAGGCGCCGATGCGGCTGCCGTAGGGGCGGGAAGCGAAGTAGGCGTCCGACTCGGCGGCATCGAGGCGGCTGACCGCGCCCTCGATGCGCACCTGACGTTCCAGTGCCGGCCAGAACAGCGTCAGCGCGGCCTGCGGGTTGTGCAGCAGGTCGTCGCCCTTGCGGCTTTCGTAGTTGGTGAAGAAATGCAGCTGGCCGCGCTCCACGCCCTTGAGCAGCACGATGCGCGCGCTCGGTCGGCCGCGTGCGTCGGCGGTGGCCAGGGTCATGGCGGTGGGTTCGGGGACGCCGGCCTCGATGGCCTCCTGCAGCCACTGCTGCAGCTGCGTCAGCGGGTCGGCGTGGCAGTCTTCCGGCGCCAGCCCGCGGCNGCGGCAGGCCGACGGCCACCACCTCTCGCACCACCTGCTCGCGGCTGAGGCCGAGCTGCTCGAGCACTTCCATGGCGGGACGGGCGCCGAAGCGGCCGTACCAGGCGCGCACCAGGTAGGCGACCTGCTCGCGCATGTAGTCGGTGCGGCGGATCTGGTTCCAGTACAGCACCGCCAGGTAGCTCAGTCCCTGGATCTCCAGGTGACGCGTGGCCTGGCCGAGCTGGTAGGACTCCAGGCGCGGCCAGATGTCGTCGGCGAAGCGGCGGATGTTCTCGTTGCTCAGGGCGCGATCGACCAGCTTTTCGCTGAAGGCGGCGGTGGCCCGGATGTTCTTGGCGATGTAGGCCTTGATGCCGTGCTCGACGCTGCTGCCCAGCTTGCCGCTGCGCCCGATCATGTCCTTGCCGACCTTGATCAGCGAGTTCACGCCGGGCACGTTGCGCGCGACCGGATTTTCCGTGGTGATGAAGTCGACAATGCTGTGGTAAACCACATCGGAGAGCAGTCGTGTGTAGACCGGGCTGCTGAGTGCGGTGTGGATGAGCTCCTGGCGCAGTGCCGGGCGCTCGACCAGGCGCTCGACCATGAGGTCGTAGATCTGCCGGTTGATCAGCTGGCGCATCGGCTGCTGCTGATGGCTGGGGTTGCTGAGGCCAAGCTCGAACAGCATGACCGCCTGCTCGCGGAAGGCATCGGTCGGCTCGTAGGCGAGGACATTGCGGCCGATCCAGGCGATGACCTGCTCTTCGCTCAGCAGTTCCTGCACCGGCAGAGTCTCCAGCAGGTCGCAGTAGGCCTCCGCTTCGGTGACGAGATGCTGCTTCAGTGCGCTGCCCCGGAGGTCCCCGAGGAAGAAGTCGAGCTGTGCTTGCAGCAGCGCGGCGGCGTTGGGACGCATGGATGGCTCCGGCAGTGTCACGGTGTCAGTAGCGCAACATAGCGTTTTGAACGCCCAAAATCCATGCGGGCTTGCGGGTTGACGCGGGGGGCGTTCAGGTTTTGAAATAGGCAATCTGTCGAATATGGTGTCCTTGACGGCGCCTTCCGCCTCGAAATGACGGGAGTCATGCATGATCAGAACAAGAATGGACGGGCGCCGCTGATGCGCGCCTGGTGGCAATGGGGGGCGGCACTGCTGTCCGCGGGCGTGCCGGCCCTTGTGTCCGGACTGGCGTTTGCCAGCCCGATGTCCTATCCGGTGGCGGCACCGGTTTCCACGGTAATCGTGAGCGACCTGTCGGCCGGCCGGCAGTCCGGCACGCAGTCCGGCACGGCATCGGAGGTGATCGCGGTCGCCCCGGTCCAGGCCGCTCGCGGCGGCCTGCTGCGCGTGGCATCACAGGATCTGGTCAGTGCGGCGGCGGCCGATGACATGGTCATGACCGCGCTGACACTGATGGGCAC
This sequence comes from Amnimonas aquatica, assembly GCF_002943415.1. Classification (GTDB taxonomy): domain Bacteria; phylum Pseudomonadota; class Gammaproteobacteria; order Pseudomonadales; family Moraxellaceae; genus Perlucidibaca; species Perlucidibaca aquatica_A. The sequence continues at coordinate 20,638 of NZ_PTQZ01000005.1, forward strand.
GCCGTACAAGTTCGGCGGCTCGTCGCCGGAGCAGGGCTTCGACTGCAGCGGCCTGGTGCAGTACATCTATCGCGACATCAGCAGCGTCACCCTGCCGCGCACCTCGGCGGAAATGTCGCGGCTGGCGGGACGTGATGTCACCACCCGCGAGCTGACGGTCGGCGACCTGCTGTTCTTCCGCCTCGGCGGCAGCCGCCAGATCAACCATGTCGCGGTCTACATCGGCGAGGACCGTTTCGTCCATGCGCCGCGCACCGGCACGGTGGTGCGCATCGACAAGCTCGACAACCGCTACTGGATGCGCTACTTCGACAAGGCGCGGCGGCTGTTCACCGACGAGGGGCATCTCACCGTGGCCGCGCGCAGCGCGCCGGGAGATGGCGGGCGTTTCTGAGCCGAACATCGCCCCGTCGCCGTCTCTCGGGCGGCGGGCTGCAGCCATTCGTGGCGGGCTGACATGAAAGGCTCATGAATCAGCGGGAAAATGACTGGCGGAGCTGGCCGCCATAGTGTTGATAATGGTCGCGCTACAGGTGTGTAACCTGTGGCTTTCCGCACATTGCCCCTGATCCAAGGATTCCACAAGACTGCTCCGGCGTGGCGGCCTCGTCGTGCCCGGCTTCCCGGGAGACCTCCCGGAAACAACCAGGAGAACCGTTGATGCCCCATGACACCCCGCTGATCGCGACTATCGCCATAGGCCTGGTGCTGGCCTTCCTGCTGGCCATGCTGGCCAATCGCTTCAAGATATCGCCGCTGGTCGGCTATCTGCTCGCGGGTATCGTGGTGGGGCCGTACACGCCGGGGTTTGTCGCCGATGCCGAGCTGTCGCAGGAACTGGCCGAGATCGGCGTCATCCTGCTGATGTTCGGGGTGGGCCTGCATTTCTCGCTGAAAGACCT